>JAJYFF010000025.1 GCA_021785405.1 Pseudomonadota bacterium
CCGGCGACGCGGTTGCCGATATACGAGCCAGGCTCCAAGCGCAGCGCGTTTCGGCAGGCCGTCAATCCCTCGGCGAAGCGTCCCTTACTGCGGTGAGCCGAGCCCATTGCCGCGTGCGAATCGGCGAGATTCGGATCGAACCGCAGCGCCATTTCGGCCGCCTGTTCGCCGTCATCGTCGGAATCGCCGCGCCAGAACATGTTCCATTGCCCCAGCGCCATGGTGGCCCAGGCTTGCGCGTATTTCGGATCGATTTCGATGGCGCGCTTGCAGATACGCACGACGATCTCGTCGTATCGATCGTTGTCGAGTAGCCAGAATTGCCGCGCCATCAAGTACAGCTTGTAAGCGTCCGTATTGGTCGTGCCGCGCTGTTCGAGGGCCTGCTTTTCCTCCGGCAGCAGCGTGAGCCGAAGCGCAGCGGCGATCGCTTTCGAGATTTCGTCTTGCAGCGCAAAGATGTCGTTCAAGTCCCGGTCGTAGCGTTCGCCCCACAACTGCGCGTCGTTCGCGGCGCCGATCAGCTGTGCGGTGATCCGAACCCGGGCGCCGGCTTTCCTGACACTACCGACCAGAACATACGAGGCCTTCGTCTGCCGCGCGAGCTGCGCCATGTCGACCTTCGTCCCTTTGAAAGAAAACGCCGTATTGCGCGAAACCACCGACAGTGACGATATCTTGCCGAGGTCGGTGATGATGTCTTCGGTGATGCCGTCGCTGAAATACTCCTGTTCGGGATCGCCGCTCATGTTCGCGAACGGAAGCACGCAGATCGCGACGGCAGGGCGTTTGTCCTTGAGAGCGTTTGCGATTGTCTTCGGCACCGACAACTTCAGCTTCGCATCCAGCGCCACGCACAGCGCTTTGAACGGGGCACTGTCGGGATTTCCGGCCCAACCGTCGAGTTCGGTCGTGTGGATTGCGCGCACATCGATGGGCAGGCGCGCATTCTCGAAGCGGACCGGCACCAACACGCCCCGATCGGCGGCGTCCCGCGCTTCGCCCTTGACCCAGCGCGAATCGACCGAGGCAGGGGTCCAGACGACGACGACCGCACGCGCGGCTTCGAGTTCGGCACCGATCATCGCGTCGAATTCGTCCCCCGGCGTGATCTCCGGGTCCCACCAGACGGACCAGCCCCGCGCTTCGAGTGCCGCAATCAGGGGGGCGACACGCGCCTTGTCGGTGCGGGAATAGGAAACGAAGATATCCGCCATTGCCGAAGAAATCCGCTCGTTTCTATCGCCTCACGGTATCACAGGTGGCGGCGGGGGACGCAATCGCACGATCGGCTCCGTGGGATGGTCCGGAGCGAACGCGCATCGATCCGCGGCACGCTGGCTGGGTGGCTCGGCGAAGGCCGGGGGGCTCTCCGCCGAAGCCTGCTGGCGCCCCGAGTTTCCAGGCAAGCCATGCGGCCCCCACGCTTGGACACACCATGAGGCCGGCTACGCGTCCCGGTGGTGGGCCGACCAAAGATTTGGCGTCAACACATTCGCTTGGCGTAGTACTTGACTCCCGGCAACCGATCGAAGTCCGCATCCTGCGTCCAAAGCGTCGCGCGATGTCGTTGCGCGGTTGCGAGCATTGTGCTGTCCGCCATGGCCATCCCGTGCAGGATCGAGAGTCGCGCCGCTTCAATGGCCGTCGCGCGGTCGAGATCCACGACGCTTCCTTGTTCCATAACAGCGACGGCGCGCAACGCGTCGTCCTCACTGCGCTGCTGGCTGACCCGCTTGAACACCTCGAACAATGACAAGGAGGGAACGAGCAGCGACCGCGTCGATTCGATTGGCTTTGCGAACACTGAAGCGTTGGGCCCGTCGGCGAAGTACTCGAGCCAAGCCGAGGAATCGACGACGTTCATACTCGATCCGATTCCCTCGAGACGTCGGTGTCAATACCCTTGAGTGATCCCCGCGCAGATTTGGTCGGTCGCACCGGTACCAATTCGATCCGCCCTCGATACTCAATGGCATGCAGCTTCTCGCCCGGCTTGATCCTGAGCGCTTCACGAATCTTCGACGGAATGACTATCTGGTACTTCGAGGATACGGTTATGGTACTCATACAAATCTCCGATCGATCGACATTTCGTAAGACAACTGTTCCAGACTAGCATGCATCGCGCTAGGTGTCACAGCGCTTGCCGGACGACGTTCCATTCGAGCCCGCAACCGAGGAGTTTGAGGTCCACACCATCGTGCAACTGGCGGTCCTCGCACAGATGAGCCCGTCCACCTGTCGTCAGCATTTCCGCGGCATCACCGGCGTAAGCTCGCGGCAATACCCAATGCAGTGGCGCCTCCAGGCGGCACGGCAACTGCTGCTCAACGAGGATCTCGACCCCGCGCGATGCGGGTGTAGTTCGATGGTAGAACTGTAGCTTCCCAAGCGACTGACGTGGGTTCGATTCCCATCACCCGCTCCATTCCCGATCCTCCGCCCGCGGCGGTCGTGCTAGATCGGCGGTGGGGCGGCGCTCAGCAGCCCGGGCACCTGCTCGGCCGGAACCGCCTTGCTGATCAGGAATCCTTGCGCGAAGTCGCAACGCAGCAGGTGCAGCAGCCGGAACTGTTCCTCGGTTTCCACGCCTTCCGCGACGGTCTTCAGGCCGAGCGACCGTGCGAGCGAGATGATGGTCGAGACCATCGTCATGCTCTGCGGCGACGACGCCAGCTCGGAGACGAATGATCGGTCGATCTTGAGGGTGCCGACCGGCAGTCGCGCGAGGTAGCCGAGCGACGAGTAACCGGTGCCGAAGTCGTCCACCGCGATGTCGACGCCGAGGCGGCGGATGGCCTCGAGCTTGTCGACGGTCTCGCGCATGTCGTGCATCAGCACGCTTTCGGTGATCTCCAGGCTGAGCAGCGCGCCGCTCTTGCCGAAGCCGCGCACCGCCCGCTCGATCATGTTCACGAATCGCGGGTTGTGCAGTTGTACGGCGGATACGTTGACCGCGACCCGCGGCGGCTCCAGGCCCGCGGCGCGCCACTGGATGCAGTCGATCATCGCCTGGCGCACGACCCAAGTCCCCACGCGGGAGATCATCCCGGTTTCCTCCAGCACCGGGATGAACTCGCTCGGCGCCACGAGGCCCTTGTCCGGATCCTGCCAACGAATCAGCGCTTCCAGACCGACGACGTCACGCGTCGGGATGCTCACGACCGGCTGGTAGTGCAGCACGAACTGCTCCTGCTCCAGTGCATTGCGCAGGCGCAGCTCGAGGTTGAGGACTCGCGCGGTGTCGCCATGGACCTTGGGCTCGAAGAATCGGTAGCGCTCGCCGCGCCGCCGCGCGTGCATCATCGCCGACTCGGCCCGTCGCATCAGCGTCTCGGCGTCCTCCCCGTCCGCGGGGAACGTCGCGATGCCGGCGGTCATGCGGATCGACAGTTCGTGATCGTCGACGAGGATGGGTTCGCGCAGCGTCCGGCTCACCGGGTCGATCAGCTTGCCGATGATGGTCTCACCGCTCCCCTGGCCGAGCAGCATGCCCGCAAAGCGGTCCCCGCCGACGCGGCACAGGTATCGTCGATCCGGCCAGACCGATTGCAGACGTTCGGCAATCCGGCGCAGCACGGCATCGGCGGTCTTGCGGCCGAAGACTTCGTTGACATGGCGGAAGTCCTTCACGTCGGCGACGGTGACTGCCACATTGACGCCGCTCTGCCGGGCTTTCTCCAGGACACGATCGAGGCGCTCGACGAACAGCGCCCGGTTCGGCAGTTGGGTCAGCGGGTCGAAGAAGGCCTGTCGGATCAGGCGATGCTCGTTGGCGATGAACTCCACGGCGTAGCCGAGGCTGGCGACGATCTCGCGGGTCAGGCTGACCTCGCCCGCCTCGAAGTAATCCGGCTCCCGGGCGGCGAGGCCTACCACGCCCACGGTGCGGTGCTCCGTGATCAGCGGGACGATCGCCAGCGAGCGAAGCCCGCCCGCCAGGATCCGGCGACACAGCGGGAACTCGGACCACCGGGTATCGGCGAGGTCGTCCACGACCTGGATCTCGCGCCGCGCCAGCGCCATGCCGACGGGATTGCCGGGATCGTCGGCCGCGGCCTGCAACTCTGCCTGGATGTCGATCTCGCCGGCGACGGCCGGGACCTTCAGATGCCGTCCGCTGCCATCGAACTGGCCGATCCAGGCCAGGCCGAAGCCGCCGGCGTCCACCGCAATTCGGCAGACCTCCCGGTACAGCCGGCGCCGGTCGCGAATCTGGATCACGGCGGCGTTCACTTCGCTCAGCCAGCGGTGCACCCGCGCGAGGCGCGCGACCCGCCGCTCGCTGCTGACGCGCTCGCGCCACCGCTCGATATGCGAGGCAATGGCCGTCACGGCCAGCGCCGTCTCGGCATGGAACGGTCGTTGCCGGACGCAGAAGACCTCGAGCACGCCGGTGATCTCGCCGTGGGACATCAGCGGTACGGCGATGCCGGTGTGCAAACCGGACGCTGCGGCGGCGGCGGCGCGCAGTATCGCGGGGTCGGTCGATGCGTCCTCGATCCACACGGTCTCGCCGTCCTGCCACACCTGTCCCGGCAGGCCCTGCCCCCGCTCGAGCCGCAGTCCTCGCGTCCGGTCCGCAAAGGCCGCCGGGCCGTCGAGGGGTACCGCATGCACGGCATGACAGTAGAGCCGTTGCGCGTTCGGGTCGACGTTCCAGAGTGCCGCGACCGCGAATTCCAGCCCGGAGCAGAGGGTTGCCAGCACGGCGGGCAGCGGGTCCTCCCCCGGAGCGGCCTGGGCGACGACGCGCGAGACGGCGTATTGCGTGGCGAGCCGGCGCTCGGCGGCGGTGCGTTCGTCGATCTGGCGGCGGAGTTGTTCGGTTTGGTGCCGCAGGTGCTGGTTGAGGCTCCCGTTCTCGTAGAGACGCCCCGATTGCGCGGCGAGTATCGCGAGCAGGCGTTCGTCCTCGGCCGAGAATTCCGGTGCCGCCAGCTTCTCCAGCAGGCAGATCCAGCCGTAGTTCGCGTGCAGTGACCGGATGGGGGCCGCGAGCATCGATCGGTTGCCGACCAATCGTCGCAGCTTCCGGTCGCGCGGCGCCGCGCCGGCGTCGGCGCCGACGCGCAGCGGCAGGCCGGCGGTGACCCGCCGGGCGAGCCGATCCCATTTCCACGGAGGGGCGGTACTGGCACAGTCCTCGACGTCGACCGGCAGCAGACTGACGCCGCCGCGATCCGTGGTGTCGCCGCCCGGTCGGCGCGCCAGCACCACGCCGGAACGGGCGCCGAGCAGCGACATCGCCGCGCGTCGCACCTCGTCGAGCAGGCGAGCCGGATCGCTCGTGGACGCCAGCTGCATGTTGACGTTGACCAGTGCGGCCAGGCGCTCGTTGGTCGTCTCGAGGGCCGCGGTCTGAGCCGACAGTTTGTCGACCAGCAGCCGCTCGTGCGCCGCGAGGAAGCGGGCGCGGTCCTCGTCGGACCAGGTCGGCGCCGGCGCGCGTGCCCCGGTTGCCTCGTCGATGATCCGCAGCATCTCCTCCGGTGAACTCGGCTTGGTGATCACGGCCGTGACGCTGCCGTCGAGGGTCAGCCGCCGGACCTCTTGTTCTTCGTAGTACGCGGTGTAGAACACCACGCGGGTCGTGGCGAGCTGCTGATCGCTGCGCAAGGCCTCCACCAATTCGAAGCCGTCCATGACCGGCATCAGGATGTCCGAGATCACGAGATCCGGTCGCTCGCGACGGACGATCTCGAGCGCCTCGCGCCCGTTCGCCGCCTCCAGCAGCCGGTGGCCGCGGTGCTTGACGAGCACCGCCAGCACGCCGCGGTTGGCCGGGATGTCGTCGACGATCAGGATGGTGGCCATGGCGTGCCGAGGGGTCAGCGGCCATCCCGCTGCAGGCCGCGCGCCGGGTCGAGCGCATCCTCCAGAATCGCCACGATGGTGGCGGGATCGAAGGGCTTGACGATGTAGCGCGCGAAGCCGGCCGCGAGGGCGCGTTCGCGGTCCGCGGGCAATGCCGCGGCGGTCACCGCGACGAGCGGCACGTCGCGCAGCAACGCGTCGTCCCTCATGAAGGCGGCGACTTCCAGGCCACTGCGACGCGGCATCTGGCAATCGCAGATCACGAGGTCCGGGATCGAGTCGAGCATCGCCAAGATGCCGCGCTCGCCGTCGTTCGCGGTGCGCACGGCGTGCCCGGCATGGCGCAGCAAGTAGGCCAGCAGTTCGCGGCTGGCGCCGTCATCGTCGATGACCAGGATCTCGGCCATGGGAGTCTCAGGCCACCGGTAAGCGCAGCACGAAGACGCTGCCCTGCGGTTCGCGCGGTTCGACGCGAATCGCGCCGCCGAGTTGCTCGGCCATGCGCAAGCTGAGGTACAGGCCGAGGCCGGTGCCCTCGGTGGCCGGATCGATTCGCTTCGCGAGTCGCTCGAACGGACGGAAGATGCGCTCCCGGTCCTCGTCGGCAATACCCGGGCCCGTATCGGCCACGCACAGATCCAGCGCGTCGGGGCCACCTCCATTGGTGCGGCTGGCCGTGAGTCGAACGGATCCCGTGGCCGTGAACTTGATCGCGTTGCCGACCAGGTTGATGAGAATCTGCCGGACGGCGCGGGCGTCCGTGTGGGCGAGCAGGGGGCCCTCCGGCAGGCTCAGTTCGAGGCGTAGTCCCTTCCCCTCGGCCTGCGGCCGCAGTGCCGCGACGACGTCGACCGCGATCGCACCGACGTCCTGCTCCATCCGGTGAAATTCCGTCCGGCCCGCGTTGATGCGGGCCACGTCGAGCAACTCGTTGATCAACTCCAGCAGGTGGTGCGCGCTCGCCCGCACCGTCTGCAGCTGGCTCCGCTGTTCATCATTCAGCGGCCCGGGCAGGCTCATGAGCAGCGTGCCGGTGTAGCCGATGATGCCGTGTAGCGGGGTGCGCAACTCATGGCTCATGTTGGCGAGGAAGGTGTCCTTGGCGTGGTTGGCGGCCGCCAGTTCGGCGTTCTTCTGCTCCAGCTCGCGCTGGATGCGCTTGCGGTCCGTGATGTCGCGGATGGCGCTCATCACCATCGCATCGCCATTGACCTCGAGCGGGCACAGGCTGATCTCGACCGGGAACTCGCTGCCATCCTTGCGGCGGCCGTGCAGCTCCAGGCCCATGCCCATCGCGCGGGTCCTCGGTTGGGCGCGATACGCGTGGCGGTGCGCGACGTGCGCCTGCCGCAGGCGCTCCGGGAGCAGGGTCTCGACCGGCTGGCCGACCAACTCCCCGGGCGGATAGCCGAACAGGGTGTGCGCGTGCGTGTTGGCCAGCACGACGTGACCGGTCTGGTTCGCGATCACGATGGCATCGGGCGTCGAGTCGAGCAGCTTCGCATAGCCGGCGCTGACGCTGCCCGCGTCGCGACGCGCCCGCAGCTGAGTGACGTCCTGCATCGTCACGAGCAGCATCGTGGGAGACGAGGGTTCGTTCACGACGCGCGTGTAGACGATGTCGACGCGCGCGAGCGACCCGTCGCGCCGCTGGCGAAACGATTCGAGGTTGGCCTCGCCGCGGGCGATGGCGTGCTGCCGGGCCTGTTCGTCCTCGGCGACGAGGTCGGTCGGCACGATCAGGGAGGCGAGTGTCCGCGACCGCGCCTCATCGGGCGCATAGCCGAACAGCCGGGTGGCGGCCCGATTCCAGTGCAGCACCGCCCCGTCGGCATCGATGACGACGATGGCGTGCGGCATCTGCCGCAACGTGAGCAACGAGAAATCTTGCACCACGTGACGCCTCCCGCATCGCACTCGATGGGTCGGGCGAACCGGCTCAACGCGACGCCCCGACGGACGTTCGCGAAGCGCCACTCGCGAGTCTTACGATACTCCAGGCGAAATGCGAATCAACCTCGTTGGCCAAAGGCGACAGTCGGGCCGCTTGCGGCCCATTGCGCCGGCCCGGCGCGCCCCCGCGCGCGCCGCGAGTCGCCCGACCCCCCCGGTCCCCGCGCAAAGGATTTGCAATGCGCTGGAGCACGCCGGTAGATTGATCCGTATGGACACACCCTTCGTTCTCGTCCTGCTCGCCTCGACGACCGGGGCGACGGAATGCCTCAGCATCGGGGTCCGCGTCGGCGAGACGCTCGGGCGCCCCGTGCAGATCGCCCACGTCGAGGTCGGCCCGGGCGCCATCATCCTGCCGTCGCAGGAGCAATTGAGCGAATACGAGGCCGAGCATTTCGCCGAGCGCGAGAAGGCCGAGACCGAGGCGGTCCGTGCGCTCGTCAGTGCATGGAATGCCAAAGCCGGCGCGAGCCTGCCGCTCGAGATCTTCAAGGGAGACGAATGGCGCGTGATGCGCCATTACCGCGGTCACGCGGCCCTGGTCGTGCTCGCGTCACCGCATACCCAGCCGATGGGGCATCGCGATACGCTGCGCGCAGCGCTGCTGCGTACCCGGCATCCGGTCGTGGTGGTGCCGCCCGGCTGGACCCAAGGGTTCGGTCGGCGCCTGGTGGTGGGCTGGGCCGATGCGCCACCGCTGCATCGCGCCATCGCGGCGTTCACGCCGTTCCTGGCCAAGGCCGAAGCGGTGGACGTGGTGGCCGTCGGCCAGGATCCGGCGGTGCTGGAGAAGGCGCGCGCCGTGCTCGGACCCATCGCCCCGGCCGCGCACTACCGGACGGTCGCACCCGAGGGTCGGCGGACCGCCCACGTGCTGCTCGCCGAGGCTCGCAGCGCGCAGGCCGACGGTCTCGTGGTGGGCGCGTTCCGCCGCGGCGAGATCCTCAACTGGCTCGTTCCGGGCACGTCGAGCCGTTTGATCCGCGAGACGACGCTCCCGTTGCTGATGTCCGCCTGAGGGCGTTGCGGAGCGGTCAGCCTCGCGGTGCGCGCTGCCGCCGGCCGCGTGCGCGGCGTCCGATCAAAGCCAGCCCAGGCCGCGTGCCAGCATGTTCAGCGCGACGAGCACGATCACCGGCACGAACACGCGCTTCAGCCAGACGTTCGACATGCGCGTGAGCGTCTTGGCGCCGAGCATCGCGCCGACGAGCACGCCGAGCGCGACCGGAGCGGCGATCGCCGGGTCGATGTCGCCGCGCTGGAAGAAGATCCCCGCGGACGCCGCGGCCGTGACGCCGATCATGAAATTGCTGGTGGTGGTCGAGACCTTCATCGGCAGCCGCATCGCGGTATCCATCGCGAGCACCTTGAACGTGCCGCTGCCGATGCCGAGCAGGCCGGAAATCAGGCCCGCCACGTACATCAGGCCGAAACCCCAGCGGATGTGCGCGACCTTGTACGCGACGTCCTGATGCGTGCGTCGATCGGGATAGGTGCCGGGCAGACGCAGCCGGGCCGCCCACTTGTGGTTCACCACGTTCGCGGGCAGCTCTTCGCCAAGGCGCATCACCAACGGCATCGCCGAGATCAGCAGCACCACGCCGAACACGATGAACAGCACCGTCGCGTTGAGCACGGTGGAGAGCAGCGCGCCGCAAATCGCGCCCAGCGTGGTCGCGATCTCCAGGAACATGCCGACGCGCAGATTGGTCATCCGGTCGCGCACGTAGGCCGCCGCCGCGCCCGAGGACGTCGCGATCACCGAGACGATCGAGGCACCGATCGCCGCGTCGAAGGGCACGTGAAAGATGAGCGTCAGGATCGGCACGATGAACACGCCGCCGCCGAGACCGACCAGCGCGCCGATGAAGCCGGCGAAGGTGGACGCACAGAGCACGACGAAGAAGAACCCCAGTCGGCCGTCCTGCACCAACGCGGGTTCCGGTCGGCCGAGCCAGGCGCCGACGCCGAACACGCTGAACAGCAGGATCGCGAGCACCAGCGTCGTGATGATCACGTAGGTGCGATCTTGCTCGATGGCGAACGCGACGATCGAGACGGCGACCCGCAGCACCGGCGTCGCGAGCAGCACCAGCAGCCCGAGGACGGCGACGGCGAGCGGATCGGCGGCGACGACCCCCTTGATCACGGCCGGCAGTGTGTCGGGGAAGGTGGGGTTCGCGAGCGTTCCCGTGTAGTGCTGCACGAAGAACCAGGAAATGCCCGTGAGGATGATCGCGACGCTGAGCAGCACCCCGCCGCGCAGCACGCCGCTGATGATCAGTTCGGTCTTCCGGATGATGCTATCGTCGGGCCCGAGGGAAATGAAATTGCCGTCGCCGGATTCGCTTGCCATGAGACCGTCAGCTTTCGAGAATTGCCGCTATCGCGAGCGCGGACCGCGGCTCGCCTGCCGGGTAAAGCGCTGATCTTACGCGAAATTCTGGCGGACTGCAGGGTCCGATGAGCGGCGGCTCGACCGCTGCTCGGGCGATGGGCATCGCCGCCGGTGCCGCGCCGATCGTCACGCGCTCAAACGCTTCACGCCCGCGACGAAGCGCGCGAGCGTCGTCGACAGCACGCCGCGCGGGAGCGTGACCTCGATCAGCTGGAATCGTCCACGGGCGGTGGCGGCCTTCTCGAGCGCCGCCTGGAGCTGCGCGCGCGTGTCGACCCGGACGCCGTCCCCGCCGAGCCCGGCCGCGATGCCCGCGTAGTCCCAGCGGTCGAGGTCGTTGAAGCGGGACTCGGGCTGGAAGGTGCGCAACATTTCCCAGCTCGCGTTGTTGAAGAGCACGACGATCGGGTCCCAGCCGTAGCGGCGGCAGTTGCCGAGTTCCCAGCCGGTCATCTGAAACGCACCGTCGCCGACCAGGATCAGCGGACGCTCGCCGGTGGCCGCTTGCAGTCCGAGTCCGGCCGGCACGCCGTAGCCCATCGTCGCGTAGTAACCTGGTGCGACCAGCGGCGTCGGCGCGATCTCCATCGCGGTGAACAGGCAATCGCCCATGTCGGATGCGATCGGCATCCGGCCGTGGCGCGCGAGCAGGTCGTTGATCGCGGTCGCGACGTCGCTCGGAGAGATCGGCGCGTCGTCCGCGACGAGCCCGCGGGGGAAGGCTTGGCGCGCCGCCGGCCGCGGCCGTTCGATCGCACCGACCCGTTCGAGCATGCGGTCGACGAGCGCGGCGAGCGGGATCTCGGGATAGGTGTGGTAGCCGAGCGTCACGCGGCCGTCGAGCGCCTGGATGGTCCTGCGCATGTCGATGCGAGTCTGCGAGACCGCGAAGTTGGTATCGCAGATGATCTCGCCGAGCAGGAACAACCCGTCGGATTCCTCGACCAGGCGGGTGATCTCGGGCGTGCCGGCGACGCCCATGTAGGTGCCGACCAGCATGTCCTCGTCGGCGAGCAGGCCGCGCCCCATGAAGCCGGACACGACCGGTAGCCCCAGCCGTCGCGCGAGCTGCGCCACGCGGTGCTCCAGGCGGTAGCGGCGCACCTCGACGCCGACCATCAACACCGGCGCGCGCGCGCGCGACAGCCGCTCGAGGATGTCCTCGACACACGCGTCCAGGGCGTCAGGGTCGGGAACGGCCGGCGCGGCCGGCACCACGGTGGCGCATTCGACCGCGACCATGTCGCGCGGAATCTCGAGGTACACCGGTTCCGACCGGCGCAGACAGCTCGCGAGCACACGCGCGATCTCGGTCGGTGCTTGCGCCGCGTCGTCGAGCCGCGCTTGGTCGCAGGTGACTTCCTTGAAGATCTCGAACTGCGAGTCGATCCGCTTCGCTTGATGATGCAGCAGCAGTCCCGACCGCGCCTCGTCCTTGCCCGGCGCGCCCGACAGCACCACGAGCGGGACCTTCTCGGCGTACGCGGCCGCGACCGAATTGATCATGTTCAGCGCGCCGGCGCCGTAGGTCACCGCCGCGACCGCGGGCGCGCAGCCGATCCGCGCCGCCGCGTCGGCCGCGAACCCGACGCCGGGCTCGTGCGACAAGGTGTACAGCGGCAGGATCCCGGAGGATTCGATGATCCGGAAGTACGGCAGGGCGAAATCCCCGGGGATTCCGAAGATCAAGCGTGCGCCATGCGCCTGCAGCGCCTGCAGGAGCGATTCGGTGAGGTTCATGGTCGTACGCTCGGGTGATGCTCGGCGATCCAGCGCAGCATGCCGCCGGCGAGGTTCGCGACGCGCTTGAAGTCGGCCTTCTGTAGCAACACGGCCGCTTGCGCGGACCGCGAACCGCTCTGGCAGACGGTCACGATCGGTCGGTCGCGCTGGAGTTCGTCGGCCCGGGTGGCGAGTTGATCGAGCGGCAGGCAGCGCGCGCCGTCGATGTGTCCGGTGGGTCCTTGGAATTCCTCCGTCGAGCGCACGTCGAGGATCAGCACCTCGTCGGCGCACTCGGCGAGGCCCGCCGGATCGATTTCCCACAGACCGGCGACCGTGAACCGCAAGGGCGCCCAGTTCGGCCGATCTCGCGCCTCGACGCCGGGATCGGGCTCACCGAGCCGTAGGTTCGCGGGGACCGCCCGATCGATTTGCTTCGGGTGCGGCAGGTTCAGGTTGCGCATGTGGCCGAGGAAATCGCGCTCCGCGACGCCGTCCGCGATCCGGGGATTGAATCGGCGCTCCTCGGTGACGCTGCTGACGGTGAGGCCGCGATAATCGTGTGCGGGATACAGCAGGCAGGCATCCGGCAGGGTCAAGATGCGCTCGCGGATCGAGCGGAACATCGCGGCGGCGTCGCCCCGCTGAAAATCGGTGCGTCCGGTGCCGCGGATCAACAGACAGTCGCCGGTGAACGCCGCGCTCTCGTCGTCGAGCACGTAGGTCACGCAGCCCGGCGTGTGCCCGGGGGTCGCACGAACGCTCAGGTGCCGATGCCCGACCTGGATCCGATCCCCATCGGCGAGCGGCCGGTCGATGCTTGCCGCGCCGCTCGCCGCGGCGAGCGCGATCGGGCAACCGAATTCGCGTTTCAACCACCACGCCCCGGTCACGTGGTCGGCGTGCACGTGGGTTTCGAGGATCGCGACCGGCCTGAGGTCGAGCTCGCGGACCAGCGCGGCGTCGCGTTGCCAGTGCTCGAGCACGGGGTCCACGATCACGGCGTCGCCGGTCGCGCGATCGCCGACCAGATAGGTGTAGGTCGAGGACGTTGGATCGAAGAGTTGCCTGAATAACATCGAAGTCCCGGTGGGTCCGGCGGAGCCGATCATACGCCAGGGACCGTCGCGGCGGGATGGACCGGCGGGATCTCGACGAGCGCCAGTGCGTAGGCGGGCAAGGTCAGCGTCACGGTGTCGTCGTGCAGCCGGATCGCGATCGACGACGGGAGCCGCGCCGCTCGCCGTAGTGCGGCGATCTGGCTCGGGGTCGGATACCGCGGCGAGCCCATGCGCCGGTACGCCGCGAGCCAGTCGCCGTGCAGGGAATCGATTTGCGTGAGCGTCGCCGTCGCGTTGCCCGCGCCGGGCACGCGCAGCGCGAAGCGGCGCGCGGGTCCCGGCCGGCCGGGCGGCGCGTAGTTCCACAGCGCGATCACCAGCGTGCCATCGGCGCGGCGCGTCGCGAGCGCCGCCTGCGAGGCGAGCGCGAGGCGGGTGTGGCCGAGCCGGTGCAACAAGCGGAACGCGTTGAACGAGGGCTTCGGGATGCCTCGCTCCGCGATCAAGCCGAAGCCGCCGTACGAGGGCTTGCGGATCACGCCCTGTTCCTCGAACACGTCCGAGAACGTCCAGTACGACATCATCTTCGCGAGGCCGTCGCAGCGACTGACCGTCGTCGCGAGCCAGGGCCCCATGTACGCCGAGTCGGTGACCGCCGGATCGTTGTTGTAGGCCGCGTTGAACTCGCTCCAGATCAACGGGAGCCCCGGCCTTGCGGACGCGAGGATTTCCCGGTGGACCTTGCGGACGGCGCGGCAGACCATCCGATCGCGCGGGATTCGCTGGTCGGTGCCGAACACGTTCTGCGCGCTGTCGTTCCCGTAGACGTGGCTGGAGACGAAATCCAGCGGCACGTGGTGCGCGACCGCGTGGGCGATGAACGCGGTGACCCAGGCCGCCTGCGCGGTCGCCGGGCCACCCACGCGCAGCCGGGGATTCACCTGCTTCAATGCCCGCGCGGTGTGATCGTAGAGCTCGAAGTAGCTCGCCTGGCGCGGCGTGCCCCGCCAGAAATCGAGGTTCGGCTCGTTCCAGACCTCGAAGTACCAGCTCGCCACCTCGTCGATCCCGTAGCGGCTCACCAGGTGGCGGGCGAACGCGCGAATCAGCGCGTCCCAGCGCGCATAGCTCTTCGGCGGCGACACGTTCGGCCGGTACCAGAACGCGTGACGCAGCGGTCGAGCCGCGAGTTCGGGCGGCATGAAGCTCAGTTCGACGAACGGCTTGACCCCGGCCGCGAGCAAGCCGTCGTAGATCTGATCGACGTACGAGAAGTTGTAGTGCGGGTGGCCGTGCGCATCCACGTGGTAAACGCCGACCTCGTGGTCGAAGATGCCGTGGAAGCGCACGTAGCGCATCTCGGTCACGCGCTGGGTCGCCCGCAGGTCGCGCCGGTAGCGGTCGCGCAGCGCGAGGATCGCGCGCCCCGAACCGAACATCTGCTCCCAGAAATGCGGGAACGGGTGCGCGGGCGCGGTCCGATCGATCACGATCGGCGTCGTCGCCGTGTCCACGCGCGCCGCGTCGGCACGCGCCGTGACCGCGCCGCACGCGGCCGCGAAGAGCAGCGCGAGCGGGCAGAGGAGCCGGGTGTTCGCGAACATCGATGTTCCGTCGATCGTCGGGCAGGGATCGCCCTCGCGAAATTATCGCAAATCGCCGTCCAGCGCGCGCCCGCGGTCAGATCCGCAGACCGCCGGTCACCGGAATCACTTCGCCGGTCACGTAAGCGGCCCCGGCGCACAGGTACACGATCAGCTCGGCGTAGTCGGCCGGTTGGCCGACGCGCCCGAGCGGTACCGAGTCGGCGGCGGCCGCGTCGATGTCGCCGAAGCTGCAGGCCCAGTTCGAATTCACGAAGCCCGGCGCGATCCCGTTCACCCGGACCTCGGGCGCGAGCCCGCGGGCGAGTTCCCGGGTCAAGCCGGCGAGCCCGGCCTTCGCGGTCGCATAGGCCGTGCTGCTGCCGCCGCCGCCGAACGCGGCGCTCGACACCGTGTTCACGACCGCGCCGCGCGCTGCCCGCAACGCGGCCGCGACCGACCGCGTGACCCAGAACGCGCTCAGCAGGTTGATCCTCAGGATCCGATCCCAGAATTCCTCGGTCAACGCGTCGAGATCGGCGGGTGGGATCGGCTCGCGGGTGAGCGGCGCACCCGCGTTGTTCACGAGGAAGTCGAGGCCCGCGAGCCGCCGTGCGGCCTCGCGGCCGACCTCGCGCGCGGTCGCGGCGTCGGCGAGATCGCCGGGTACGGCCTCGACCGCGAGTCCGCGCTCGCGCAAGCGCTCGAGCGCGAGCGCGAGCGCCGGCGTCGGCAGGTCGTTCATCGCGACGCGCGCGCCGCTCCGCGCGAGCAACTCCGCGGTCGCGAAGCCGATGCCGGAGGCGGCGCCCGTGACCAGGGCGCGGCGGCCGGCGAGCTGGAATTCGATCGTCATGGTCCGTTCACTCCACCGCCGCCACGGCGCGGCCACTGCGCCAACGCAGCGGCGCGATCCGGGGCAGCATGAATACCCAGCCGACCAGGCCGAGCACGTTGACCGCGGCCGCGAGCGCGAACGCGAGATCGAAGCGGCCGGTCCGCTCGACCAGCACCCCGGTGACCGCCGGCGCGATCAACCCGGCGGCATTGCCGGCGGCGTTCTGGATGCCGACCCAGCGGCCGGTCGCCGCCGGCCCGGCGATGATCTGCGGAATCGCGAACAAGCCGGGATACGAGAACCCGCTGATCAACTCGAACGCGAACAGCGCGATCAACGACCCGGTCTGCCGGAGATCGACCATGCCCACCATGCACACGATGCCGGCGAGGTGCGCGGTCGCCATGATCGTCTTGTAGACGAGGTTCGGGCTGATCCCCGCGCGTATCCAGCGGTCCGCCGCCCAGCCCATCGCCAATGCCCCGAGCGCGTTCACGAGATAGGCCCACGAGGCGGTCTCGGCCATCGACTCGATCGAGAAGCCCCGGGCCTTCACGAGGTAGAACGGCAGCCACGACACGATGAAGTAGTAGCCGTAGTTCGCCGCGAAATGTCCGAGCGAAGCCCCCCAGAGTGCGCGCTGGCGCAGGATCTCGCGGAACGCGGGCGGCGATTGTGCGGGCACGCCGGCGGTGCCGGCTTCCGGGATCCGCGTGCGCCACCACGGGACCAGCCAGAGTATCGCGAGCGCCCCGAACACGAGGAACACCGGCCGCCAACCGAACCGCGCCATCAACGCGCCACCCAGCAGGGTGCCCACGGCGGGCCCGAGCAGATAGCCGAAGCTCAGCACGCCGTTCGCGATCCCGAGACGTCCCACGGCGACCGTGTTCGCGAGCACTTTCGACGCGCACGGAAACGCGACGCTCTCGCCGACGCCGAGCAGGATCCGCAAGCCGAGCAGCGCGCCGAAGCTCCCGACGAACCCGGTGCCGAAGGTCGCGAGCGACCAGAGCGATACCCCGGCCGCGAGCACCGCCCGCGCGCCGAAGCGCTCCGCGAGCCAGCCGGTCGCCGGCATGCAGATCACGTAGCCGTAGTAGAACGCCGACAACACCACGCCGAGCTCGGCGGCCGAGAGGTGCAGCTCGTCTTGCATCAACGGCGCCGCGGTCGCGAGGTTGCCGCGATCGATGTAGTTGATGAACACCGCGAGCGTGACCAGCCCGACGATCCGCGTCGAGCTCGCACCGCCGGTCAGTCGGCTGCGCGCGGCGATCGGCTGCGCGAGTACCTCGGTGCTCGAGTCGCGAGGGTCGATGTTCATCCGGGTCCCGGAACTGACATTGGTCTGCCAAATGACCAATAATGGCACGAGCGGGCGCAGTCGCGCGCGCGAAACGGAGGTGCGTCGATGTTCAAGGCTTTGGTGCTCGACTCGGCGAACGGCGCGGTCACGGCGGCGGTTCGGGAACTCGAAGATTCGAGCCTGCCCGCGGGCGACGTCACGGTCGCGGTCGCGGCCTCCACGCTCAACTACAAGGACGGGCTCGTACTCGCAGGCCGCGGCGGCCTCGTGAAGCAGTACCCGCACGTCCCCGGAATCGATTTCGCCGGCACGGTGATCGCCTCCGAGAGCCCGGCCTGTGCGGTCGGCGACCGGGTGGTACTCACCGGCTGGCGCGTCGGCGAACTGCAGTGGGGCGGATACGCCGAGATCGCGCGGGTGCGCGGCGAGTGGCTCGTGCCGTTGCCGCCGGCCTTGTCCTTTCGGGACGCGATGGCGATCGGCACGGCGGGCTTCACCGCGATGCTCGCGGTGATGCGCCTCGAGGCGCACGGTCTCGTGCCGGGCAGCGGCGAGGTACTGGTGACCGGAGCGGCCGGCGGCGTCGGGTCGGTCGCGACCGCGATCCTCGCGAAGCGCGGTTACACGGTCGTCGCGTCGACCGGCCGCGCGGAGGCGGCCGATTACCTGCAGCGCCTCGGCGCGGCGTCGGTGATCGATCGGTCGGCGTTCGCCGAGCCGGCCAAGCGACCGCTCGAGAGCGAGCGCTGGGCGGGCTGCGTCGATTCGGTCGGCGGCAATACGCTCGCCCGCGTGCTCGCGCAGACCCGGTACGGCGGTTCGGTCGCGGCGGTGGGACTCGCCGGCGGCGCGGAATTGCACCACTCGGTCGTGCCGTTCCTGCTGCGCGGCGTGAACCTGCTCGGCATCGATTCGGTGATGTGTCCGCGCGAGCCCCGGCTCGCGGCCTGGCGCCGACTCGTCGACGACCTGCCGCGCGACGCGCTCGAGGCGTTCACCGTCGGCGCGCGACTCGAGGATCTGCCGCGACTCGCGTCCGAGATCCTCGCCGGCAAGATCCGCGGCCGCGTGGTCGTCGACCTGCGCTGAGGCGATCGCGACCGGTTGAGGCGCACCGGGCGCGTGTGACACGATGCGCGCATGCGACCCAAGGCGACGGTGACGCGATGAAGACCTTCCTGCTCGCGTTCACCGCGTTGTTCTCGATCGTGAACCCGCTGTCCGGCGCGTTCATCTTCTACGGGGCGACCAGCGGACTCGGTCAGCGCGAGCGCTTGGCGGTGTCGCGCTGGGTCGCGATCTACGCGTTCTCGATCGTCTGCGCGTCCTTGTACATCGGCGCGTACGTGCTCGGATTCTTCGGCATCTCGATCCCGGTGTTGCGGGTCGCCGGCGGCATCGTGATCGCGATGTCCGGGTGGCGCATGCTGACCGAGCCCGACGCGACCGAGCATCGCCGCAGCGAGACGCCGTCGCCGCGCTCGATCGACATCCCGGCGAGCCGGCTGGCGTTCTATCCGCTCACGATGCCGCTCACGACCGGACCGGGAACGATCTCGGTCGCGATCTCGCTCGGCGCGAGCCGCCCGAACGGACTGCATCCACCGCTCCTCGAGTTCTTCGTCGAAACGCTGGTCGCGGTCGTGCTGCTCACGCTGTTGATCTACGTCGCCTATCGGTACTCGTCGCGCATCGCCGAGGCGATCGGCGCGACCGGCACCACGATCATCGTGCGGCTGTCGGCGTTCTTGCTGTTCTGCATCGGCATCCAGGTGCTGTGGAATGGCGCGGCGCAATTGCTCGGCACGCTGCCGCTCGGCTCCGCCGGGATCAGCTGAGCGCGACCCCGCGTCCGCCGTGCGCGCGTTGACCCCAAAGCCGTTCCGGGGCAGACTGCCCGGGCGTCCAGGAGTCCGTCGGCCACCACGGCCGGCGGGTGAAACGGGAAGCCGGTGAAGCCCGCCCTCGGGCCAGTCCGGCGCTGCCCCCGCAACGGTCGGCGAGTCAAGCCAGGTCCTCGGCAAAGCCACTGCGCGCGAGCGCGGGAAGGCGACCTGGCCGGAATCCGAAGATTCCCCTCGCGAGCCCGTATACCGACCTGAGTCGCACCGACACGGCTTGCGTCGCGCACGGCGGGTGCGCGCAGAGGTTCTTCGACGATGATCGGCTTTCGCGGCGCCGGCATGCGCCCCCGACTTCCCCTGATGATCGCCGCGTGGTGCTGCCTCGCGCTCGCGCTCGTGCTCGCGCAGGTCGCGGGCGCGGTCGTGCTGCGCGACGACCTGGGTCGTTCGGTCAACGTGCCGACGCCGCCGCGGCGCATCGTCTCGCTGCTGCCGTCGCTCACCGAGACGGTCTGCGCGCTCGGCGCCTGCGACCACCTGGTCGCGGTCGGCCGATTCGACGATTGGCCGCCGGCGGTCCGCGGCCTGCCGCGGGTCGGCGACCTCGACCACGTCAGCATCGAGCGCATCGTCGCGCTGCGTCCGGACCTCGTGCTGCTCAGCAATTCGCAGCGGGCGAGCAACCGCCTCGGGGAACTCGGGATTCCCGCGTTCGCGATGGAGACCGACCGGTACCAGGACATCGCGCGGTCGATCCGACTCATCGGCGCGCTGCTCGGACGGCCGCGCCGGGCCGCCGCGCTGATCGCCCACATCCAGGCGCAGGTGCGGCGCGTGAGCGCGGCCGCGATCGCGGCGCGTCACGGCGCGTCCCCGACGGTGTACTTCGAGGTCGATCCGACGCCCTACGCCGCCGGCCCGGCATCGTACATCGGCGGATTGATGACGCAGCTCGGCGTGCGCAACATCGTGCCGGCGAACCTCGGGCTGTTTCCGTTGTTGAACCCGGAATTCGTCGTGCGCGCGAATCCCGACATCATCGTCGTCTCGCGCATCGACGCGCGACGGCTCGGCGATCGGCCCGGGTGGGCGGGCATCCGGGCCGTACGCGAGCACCACCTCTGCGTGTTCCCCGCGGCCGTGCGGGACACGATCATGCGTCCCGGTCCCCGGGTCGCGGAGGGCTTGCGCGCGCTCGCCGCCTGCTTCGCGAGGTACGCGCGGTGAACGCCGCGCGCTCGACCTTCGTGGCCGCGATCATCGAAGGTCCCGCCGCGGAACGGGTCCCGATCGTCCGCTGGCTCGGCGTGTGCTTCGCGGTCACGCTGCTGTTCACGCTCGGTGGGCTGCTCGTCGGCACCACCAGCATGGCGACGTCGATCCACTGGCTGTTCGCGCCGAACGCTCAGAGCGCGCTCGTGCTGTGGCAGATCCGCCTGCCGCGCACGATCGGCGCATGGTGCGTCGGCGCGCTCCTCGGGCTCGCGGGCGCGGTCGCGCAGGGCGTATTCCGCAATCCGCTCGCGGAACCGTACCTGCTCGGCACCGCTTCCGGCGCCGCGCTCGGCGTCACCATCGCGCTGCTCGCGAGCGGTGCGTCCGTCGGCGCGCTCGCGTGGGCCGTGCAGCTCGGTCTCACCGGCGCCGCGGTCGTCGGCGCGGCGATCGCGATCGTGCTCACGCTCGCGCTCGCCCGCGGCGTGTTGCAGACGTCCAACTTGCTGCTGTCCGGGATCGTCGTCGGCTTCCTGCTGAGCGCGATCACCTCGCTGTTGCTGCTCGCGAAGCCGGAACTGTGGCGCACGTTGCAGGTGTTCCTGCTCGGGACGACCGCCTTTCTCGGCTGGCGGGCGACGGCGCTGCTGGCCGTCGTGCTGCTGGTCTGCGCGCTGCCGGCGACCTTGCTGTCGCGCGGGCTCGATGCGCTCACGCTCGGCGAGGACACCGCTCGCTCGCTCGGGCTGTCGCTGCCGGTGTTGCGGCTCGCGCTGCTCGGGATCGTCGCACTCGCGACCGCCGCCGTCGTCGGCGAGGTCGGCGTCGTCGGGTTCGTCGGACTCGTCGCGCCCCACCTCGCCCGCGAGACGCTGAGCGTCAATCACCGCCACCTGCTGGTCGCCTCGCCGTTGTGCGGCGGCGCGCTGCTGCAGGCGGCCGACCTCGTGAGCCGCTGGATCGTGCGGCCGGCCGAGCTGCCGGTCGGGGCGGTGACCGCCTGCGTCGGCGGCGCGTACCTGGCCTACCTCCTGTGGCGCCGGACGCGCGATGCCTGAGCGGCCCGCCAAGCTGCCCGCGTCGCTCCCGGCGCTCGCGTGCCAGGGGCTCGTCGTCGGCTACGGGGATCGAGTCGTCCTCGACCGCGTGTCGGTCGAGATCCCGGGCGGATGCTGGACCGCGATCGTCGGGCCGAACGGCAGCGGCAAGTCGACGCTGTTGCGCGCGCTCGCCGGACTGCTGGTGCCGCGCGCCGGAACGGTCCGGCTGCAGGGACGGCGTCTCGGGGAATGGCGCCGTCGCGAACGGGCACAACGCCTCGCCTGGCTCGCGCAGACGCCGGGCGCGACCGATCTGACCGCGCGCGAAGTCGTCGCACTCGGCCGCTTCGCGCACGGCGGGTGGCTCGCGCACCGCGACGTCGACGACGATGCGGCGATCGATCGCGCGATGCGTGCGACGGGTTCGTCGCGCTGGGCCGGCCGACGCGTCTCGACGCTCTCCGGCGGCGAGCGCCAGCGTGTGCACCTCGCCCGCGTGCTCGCGGTCGAAGCCGCGGTGTTGCTGCTCGACGAACCCACCGCGCACCTCGATCCGCCGCATCAAGAGGACGTCGTGCGTCTGCTGCGCGCGCAGGCCCAGGGCTGCGGCGTCGCGGTCCTGAGCGCGATCCACGACCTGTCGCTCGCGCTCACCGCGGATCGCCTGATCGTGCTCGCCGAGGACGGCCTCGTCGGTCAGGGTACGGTCCGCGAGGCGCTGCGGGCCGACTGGCTGTCGCAGGCGTTCCGCCGCCGGATCGACGTCGTCGATCATCTCGGCGCGTGGCTGTGGCGCCCCGCGGTCGACGGCGTGCCGGATGCCTAGGCGCGGCCGCGCCGTGATGGTGTGCGGCACCACGAGCGGCGCGGGCAAGAGCTTCCTCGTGACCGCGCTCGCGCGCTGGTACGCGCGCGCCGGTTTCAAGGTGGCGCCGTTCAAAGCGCAGAACATGAGCAACAACGCGCGCGTCGTCGACGGCGGCGAGATCGGCAGTGCGCAGTATTTCCAGGCACTCGCGGCCCGCCGTGAACCCGACGTGCGCATGAACCCGGTGCTGCTGAAACCGCAGACCGCGACGTACAGCCAGCTGATCCTGCTCGGACGACGCCGCGACGAGATCGCCGCGGTGGACTGGCGCGAGCGCGAGCCCTTCCTGTGGCCGGCGATCCGATCGAGTCTCGATGCGCTGCTCGAGGAGAACGAACTCGTCGTGATCGAGGGCGCGGGCTCGCCCGCCGAGATCAACCTCCGGTCGAGCGATCTCGTGAACATGCGCGTCGCGGCGTACGCGCAGGCGGCGACCGTGATCGTCTGCGACATCGATCGGGGCGGCGCGTTCGCGCACCTCTACGGCACCTACCAGCTGCTGTCGCCCGAGGAACGCGCGCTGGTCCGCGGCTTCGTGCTGAATCGCTTCCGCGGCGACCGGGCGCTGCTCGAGCCCGGTCCGCGGATGCTCGAGTCGTTGACCGGGGTGCCGACGCTCGCGGTGTTGCCGATGTGGCGCGAGCACGGATTGCCGGAGGAGGACGGGTTGATCGGCGCGGCCGGCGCGGCCGCGGCCGCCGATGGCGACGCACCCGCGCGCACGATCGCGATCGTCGCCTACCCACAGATCAGCAATCTCGACGAGTTCGCGCCGCTCGCGCGCGTCGCGAACACGCGGCTGCGCTGGGTCCGCGATCCGGGCGCGCTCGAGCGGGCGGACCTCGCGATCCTGCCGGGCTCGAAGCATGTCGCGGCCGACCTCGACTGGCTGCGGCGGCGCGGGATCGACGCGGCGATCGCGGCGCACGTCGCGGCCGGCCGGCCGCTGCTCGCGATCTGCGGCGGGCTGCAGATGCTCGGCGCCGAGATCCGCGATCCGCACGGCGTCGAGGCGGCCGCGGCGGGGCTCGGGCTGCTCCCGTACGCGACCGAGTTTGCCGCCGAGAAGCGATACCGGCGCGGTCGCTACCGGCTCACCGCGACCGGCGGGTGCTGGGGGGCGCTCGCGGAGGTCGAATTCGACGGTTACGAAATCCGGCACGGCGAAACCGCGCCGACCGCGACGGCTCGCGAGGCGTCGCTCACGCCGGTGCTCGCGGCGGGCTGCGGGTGGCAGAGCGGCGCGACGCTCGCGCTGTACACGCACGGCCTGTTCGAGAACGCCGCGGTGATGCGGGCGTTGTTCGGCGCCGCGACGCCGACGCTCGACGACACCCTCGACGGGCTCGCCGATTTCGTCGACGCCGAGTTCGGTCGCGAGGCGCTGCTGCGGCTCGTCGCCTGAGCGCGGCGGTCCGCGCTCAGCCCTGGGACGCGGCCGGCCGCATCGCTTCCCGCGGCAGGCGGATCGGCAGGCGCTCGCGGATCGCCGCGTCGACCGACTCCGGCAGATGCGTCGGGAAGTGGCTCGACAGGATCGACTCGAGCTTGCGCGTCGCGCGCTCGACGACGCTCGGCCGACCCTGGATCACCCATTCGTTCGGACTGGTGCGGTCGCCGACGCTCGGATACACGTATTCCCGCTGCATCCGCTGCAGCGTCTGGTCGGCGCCGAGGAAGTGGCCCGGCCCCTCGAGGCAGACCTTGCGGATCGTCTCGAGCGACAGCGATTCGTCGCTGACGTCGATGCCCTTGATCGTACGTTGCACCGCGCCGATGATGTCGTTGTCGATGATCAGGCTCTCGAAGCTGAAGCCGAGCAGGCTCGCGAGCATGCCGGCCGATTCGTAGATCAGGTTCGCGCCGGCGTTGCCGACCAACGCGTGGTTGTACGCCTTCTCGTAGCCGGACTGAACGTCGGGCAGCTTCGCGTCGCTCATCCCCGAGGCGGTTCCGCCGGTCAGGTCGTAGTAGCGCGCGAGCTGGGCGCTCGCGGCCGACAGCAGCGCTTGTTCCGGGCTGCCGCCCGACATCGCGCCGGTCCGCAGATCCGAGACGAAGCACCAGGTGCCGAAGATCGCGGGCGCGCCGGGCTTGATCGCGTTCACGTAGACCAGGCCTGCGAGGCATTCGGCGACTTCCTGCACCAGCGCCGCGCCGAGCGCGGCGGGCGCGGTCGCGCCGGCCTGGCCCGCCGACAACAGCAGCACCGGCATCCCGCCGCGCACCGCGGTCTCGAGGCACAGACAGGCGTCGTACGCGAACTTCAACGGCGGCACCACGAAGCAGTTCGACTGGCTCACGAACGGTCGTGCCCGCCATTTGTCCTCGCCGCCGGCGATCCAGTGGAACATCTCCAGGCTCGCCTCGAGGTGCTCCGGCCGGACCCAGCTCGTGCCGACGTGCTTGGTGGTGCCGGCGACGCACGCATAGGCGGTGTTCACGTCCATTTCCATCGGGTTCACGAGATCCCGACAGACGACGGATCGCTGGTAGAAGTGCAGGTGCTCGAGGGTGTCCACGACGCGCGCGATGTCGTACAGATCCCGGGTCGTCGATTCCCGATACTCACCGGTCTTCGCATTCACGATGTGCACCGCCGCCCCGGCGGTGCCGAAGTATACGCGGTTGTCCCAGGGCTCCAGGTCGTGCTTCGGGTCCTGGCCGTGCAACACGAAGCGGCGGCCCGCCTTCGCGAGCGTGTCCTCGACGAGCGCCCGCGGGAACACCAGTCGACCCTGCGGCGTCAGTTGCGCGCCCGCCTTGGTCATGTACTCGATGCCCGACGGGGTCGCGTCGGCGAGGCCGATCTGCTCGAGCACGTCGAGCGCGGCCCGGTGAATCCGTACCACGTCCGCATCGTTGAGCGGGTGATATCGGCCGCCCGGCATCCCCGGCACGACCGGACGGAGGTTCTCGGGCAACGGTGCGGCGCGGGCGGCATGGCGCGCGGCACGCGCACCGCCACGACGGACGAGAGTCGATTCGGCTTCGCTCATGCAACGGATCCTCGATTGGTGTGACGCGCAGGATGCCTCGGCCACCCTCCCCGAGCAAGGGGGGGCGCAGCGCCGCCGCGTCGTCCGCGCGGTCCGCCGGGGCGGATTTCGCTACACTGGTGGCGCCGCACCACCGGCGCCGCATGGGGTCGAACGAGACCGCGATGGACGTGATCACGTGCAACGAGGATCTGCAGCGGCTCGCGCGCCGGCGCGTGCCGCGGATGTTCTACGACTACGCCGATTCGGGATCCTGGACCGAGGGCACCTATCGCGCGAACAGCGCCGATCTCGCCCGCTTGAAACTGCGCCAGCGGGTCGCGATCGACCTCGAGCATCGTTCGCTGCGCACCCAGATGATCGGCCAGGACGTCGCGATGCCGGTCGCGCTCGCGCCGACGGGGCTCACCGGGATGCAATGGGCGGACGGCGAGATCCTCGCGGCGCGGGCCGCCGCCGCGTTCGGCGTGCCGTTCACGCTGTCGACGATGAGCATCTGCTCGATCGAGGACGTCGCCGCGCAGTCCCCGGCGCCGTTCTGGTTCCAGCTGTACGTTATGCGGGATCGGGACTTCGTCGAGCGCTTGATCGACCGGGCGAAGGCGGCCGGATGCTCCGCGTTGATGCTGACCCTGGACCTGCAGATCCTCGGCCAGCGTCACAAGGACGTGAAGAACGGCCTGTCGGCGCCGCCGCGACCGACGCTCGGCAACCTCCTGAACCTCGTGACCAAGCCCCGTTGGTGCTTGGGGATGGCGCGCACGCCGCGGCGCAGCTTCGGCAACATCGTCGGGCACGTACGCGGCGTGGAGGACATGGCGTCGCTCAGCGCGTGGACGAACACCCAGTTCGATCCGCACCTCAGCTGGAAGGACGTGGAGTGGATCAAGCGCCGCTGGGGTGGAAAACTCATCCTGAAAGGCATCCTCGACGCGGGCGATGCGCGCCTCGCGGCCGAGACCGGGGCCGACGCGCTGATCGTCTCCAATCACGGCGGACGCCAGCTCGACGGCGCACCATCGACGATCGAGGCGTTGCCGGCGGTGGTCGATGCGGTCGGATCGCGGACCGAAGTGTGGATGGACGGCGGCGTCCGCAGCGGACAGGACGTGCTGAAGGCGATCGCGCTCGGCGCGCGCGGCACGCTGATCGGTCGCGCGTTCCTCTACGGTCTCGGCGCGCTCGGCGAGGCCGGGGTGCGCCGGTGTCTGGAACTGATCCGCAACGAGCTCGACCTGACGATGGCGTTCTGCGGGTTCACCGACATTCGCGCGGTCGACCGGACGGCGCTCTACCGACCGCCGCCGTCGCCGTGAGCGCGGGGTCGCCGATCGGCCGACTCGACTGGACCGCGCGCCGCGTCGCGGTCGAATGGGCGGACGGGGCGCGCGCGGACTTCGCGAGCATCTGGCTGCGCGACAATCGGCGCGAGGACCGCGATCCGCACAGCGGCCAGCGCCTGATCGACGTCGTCGACCTGCCCGCGCACCCCCGGATTCGATCGGCACGGCTCGTGGACGGCGCGTTGCTCGTCGACTGGGAGGACGGGGCCGCGGCCACCCGCTACGACAGCGATTGGCTGCGCCGGCATTCGAGCGCCGCGGGGGCGGCCGAGGAGATCGCGCGGAAACCCTGGCTCGAGGGCGCCGCGCTCGATCCGGGCCGCGATCTCGCGTGGCTGGACTTCGAGACGCTGCGGGGCGGCGGGATGCCGCGCGCCGCCTGGCTCGCGCGGCTGTGGCAAGACGGGCTCGCGTTCCTGCGCGGGGTGCCGACGACGGACGAGGGCATCCTGCAGGCGATGGCGTCGGTCGGCCGGATCGCCGAGACGAATTACGGCGCGGTGTTCGACGTGCGTTCCGTGCCGCGGCCGGAGAATCTCGCGTACTCGGATCTCGGGCTCGGCTTGCACACGGACAATCCCTATCGCGAACCCGTTCCCGGATTCCAGGCCTTGCACGCGCTCGTCACCTCGCCCGACGGCGGCGAGAGCGTGTTCGCCGACGGCCTCGCGCTCGCCCTGCACCTGCGCGAGCTCGCGCCGGAGGACTTCGACCGGCTCGCGCGCACGCCGGTGCCGTTTCATTATCGCAGCGCCGACGTCGACTTGCGCGCACGCCGACCGATCATCCAACTGGCCTGCGATGGCGCGGTCGCCGCCGTGCACTACAACAATCGCTCGATCGCGCCCGTGCCGCTCGCCGCCGACGAGGCCGAACGGTTCTACGCGGCGTATCGGCGCTTCGGGGGCCTGCTGCGCGAGGCGCGGTACCGCGTGACCTGGCGATTGCGCGACGGCGACCTGGTCGTGTTCGACAACCAACGGGTGCTCCACGGCCGTACGGCCTTCTCCTCGGCGCGGCACCCGCGGCACCTGCGGGGCTGCTACCTGACCCGCGACAGCGTTCAGTCGGCGGCGGCGTGCGCGCGACGCGCGGCGACCGAAGGGCGCCGGACGTGAGCGTCGTCGACGAGATCCTGGCGATCTACGCCGCGCGCGGTGCGGGCGCCTACTTCGGCGAGCGCGTCTCGATGCGCGAACACGGGTTGCAGGCCGCCCATTTCGCCGCGGCCGCCGGCGCGCCCCCGATGCTCGTTGCCGCGGCGCTGTTGCACGACGTCGGGCACCTGATCGTCGACGTGCCCGACGACATCGGCGCGTGGACTCAAGACGCGTGCCACGAGGCGATCGGCGCGCGCTGGCTCGCCGAGCGCTTCGCGAGCGGGGTCAGCGAGCCCGTGCGGCTGCACGTCGCGGCGAAGCGGTATCTGTGCGCGACGAATCCCGGGTATTTCGCCCGGCTGAGTCCGGCGTCGGTGACCACGCTCGCGCTGCAAGGCGGACCAATGTCCGCGGACCAAGTGCGGACCTTCGAGACCGAGCCGCACCATCGCGAGGCGGTGCGGCTGCGCCTCTGGGACGATCAGGGCAAGGTCGAGGGGCTGAAAACCCGTGAACTCGGCGACTATCGAGACCTGCTCGAATCGCTGACGATCCGGCGTCGCTGACCCGCCGAGCGCGGCGCCGACCGACTCAAAAGGCGCCCGGGAACGCGCCGCCGTCGATCAACAGGCTCTGGCCGGTCACGTAGCCGGCGTACTGGCTGCACAGGAAGGCGCACGCGTGACCGAATTCAGCGGGCGTCCCGAACCGCTTCGCGGGGATCGCGGCCATGTCCTCACCCGCGACCGTCGATTCGTCCGCGCCGCGTCGGCGCGCGGACGCGGCGATGCCTTGCCGCAGCCGGCGCGTATCGAAGCTGCCGGGCAACAAATTGTTGATCGTGACGTTACGGTGAGCGACCGTGCGCGCGATGCCGGCGACGAAGGCGGTCAGACCGGCCCGCGCGCCGCTCGACAGATCGAGCCCCGCGAGCGGCATCTTCACGCTGACCGAGGTGATGTTCACGATCCGGCCGAAGCCGCGCGCGGCCATCCCGTCGAGCACCTGCTGGATGAGCTCGATCGGCGTCACCATGTTCATCGTGACGCCGGCGAGCATCGCGGCGCGATCGAGCTCGCGAAAATCACGGAACGGCGGGCCGCCGTTGTTGTTCACGAGGATGTCGGGCTCCGGACACGCCGCGAGCAGCGCGGCTTGCCCGCGGGGGTCGCCGAGATCGGCCGTGACCGGCACGACCGGCACCCCGTGCAGCCGATGAATCTCGGCGGCGGTTTCCGCGAGCACGGCCGGATCGCGTCCGTTGATCACCAAGGAGACGCCCGCTTCGGCGAGCGCGAGTGCGCAGCCCTTGCCGAGCCCGCGGCTCGACGCGCACACGATCGCGCGCTTGCCCCGAATACCGAGATCCATAGCCCACCTCGCCGTTGACGTCGCAGCGGTAAGATACCGCAGTTGTCGGTCCGCGGAGAATCCGCGTCGCGCCGATCCTTCAGCCGCCGTTCACGAGGCCGCGGCGTCCGGCAGCGCCCGGTAGTCGGTGTAGCCTTCGGCGCCGCCGCCGTAGAACGTCGCCATGACCGGCGTGGTCAACGGCGCGTCGATGCGCAAACGGTGCACGAGATCCGGATTCGCGATGAACGGCTTGCCGAACGCGACCATGTCGGCGTGGCCCTGCGCGACCGCCTCGATCGCCGTCGCGCGGGTGTAGCCGTTGTTGACGACCCAGGCGCCGCCGGGATTCGAGTGCTTGTAGCGGCGTCGTAGCGCCTCGTAGTCGAACGGTGCGACGTCGCGGGCACCCCCGGTCGCCCCTTCGATCACGTGCACGTAGGCGAGCCGGAGCGGCGCGAGCCGGTCGATGTAGTGCTCGAACAAGCCTTGCGCGTCGCTGTCCTGGCCCGCGTCGTTCACGGGACTCACCGGCGAAATGCGCAGGCCCGTGCGCCCGCCACCGATTTCCGCGGCCACCGCGGCCACGGCCTCGACCGGAAAGCGAACCCGGTTCTCTCGCGAGCCGCCGTACTCGTCATGCCGATCGTTGATGCTGTCGCGCAGGAACTGCTCGAGCAGGTAGCCGTTCGCGGAATGCACCTCGACACCGTCGAAGCCGGCGGCGATCGCGTTGCGGGCGGCGCGCGCGTACGCCTCGACGATGCCCGGGAGTTCCGTGCGATCGAGCGCGCGCGGCGCGGAGACCGCTTCGAACCCCTTGGCCGTGAAGGTCTTCGCACGCGCCGGGCGCGCCGTGCTCGACACCGGCTGAGCGCCGCCCGGCAGCAACGAACAATGCGAAATGCGGCCGACGTGCCACAACTGCAACACGATCTTGCCGCCCTTGCCGTGCACCGCATCGCAGACATGCCGCCAACCCTCGACTTGCTCGGCGCTGTGAATGCCCGGGGTATCCAGGTAACCCTGCGCGGTCGGGCTGATCTGGGTCGCCTCCGACACGATCAGTCCGGCGCTCGCGCGCTGGCCGTAGTAGGTCGCCATCAACGGCGTCGGCACCTGGTTCGGGCCCGCGCGATCGCGCGTCAACGGCGCCATCACCACGCGGTTGGCGGCCTCGATATCACCGAATCGGATCGAATCGAACAAGCTGGGCATCGTCGCGGCATCCTGTCAGGCGTCTGGGGAGCGAGGGGCGCGGCTGCGCCTTTACCCCTCGGCGACCATTATAGCCGTCGGTCGCACCGCTCCGGGTCGCGACATTCGAGATCGCGCAGGTACAATCCGCGGCTGTCCATCGCACGAGGGATCGGCGCGCGCCGGTCGTCGATCCAATGACCATCTTCCACATCGTGATCCTCGCGTTCATCCAGGGCATGGCCGAGCTGCTGCCGGTCTCGAGCTCGGCGCACGTGGTCGTCGCCGAGGAAGTCATGGGACTCGATCCGTCGTCGCCGCCGCTGACCTTGCTGCTCGTGATGCTGCACACGGGGACGATGTTCGCCGTGATGGTGTATTTCTGGCGCCAGTGGCGGGCGACGTACCTGAAGGATCTGGCGTCGTTCAAGCGCATCACCGGGCCGATCATCGTCGCGACGGTGATCACCGCGGTCGTCGGCGAGGTGTTGATCAAGATCATCGAGAAGACCGTATTGCGCCACGTCGTGCATGCCCAGATCGAGGATCTGTTCAGCCATCTGGAGTGGATTTCGCCCGCGTTGGCGGTCGGCGGCGTGCTGATCCTCGTGACCGGACTGCGCGATCGGCGCCAGCGCGGCGGCGTGGAGCTCGATCGCGACCCGGATCTGCGGCAATCGAGCCTGATCGGCGCGATGCAGGGACTTTGCTTGCCGTTTCGCGGGTTCTCGCGTTCGGGTGCGACGATCTCGGCCGGCATGCTGCTCGGCATCTCCAAGGCACGGTCCGAAGCGTTCAGCTTCGCGCTCGCGGTCGTGCTCACCCCACCCGTGGTCGTACGCGAGCTGTGGCGCTTGATGCAGGCGAAACACCGCCACCCGAACCTCGATTTCAGCTCGGTCGTCGGTCTGTCGGTCCTCGGCATGGCCGTCGCGTTCGTCGCGGGGCTGCTCGCGCTGCGCTGGCTGAGCGGATGGCTGGAGCGCGGACGCTGGCACCTCTTCGGGATCTACTGCCTCGTCGCGGCCGTCGTCGTCGGGTATCTGTACACGCGCGGTTACTAGCCGGCGCCGGCGGTCGGTGGCGGCAGGTCCCAGTGCAATTCCGCGATCGGCGGAATCATCACCAGCCAGCCGTACAAGCCGAGCAGGCTGACCGCGGCCGCGAGCACGAATGCCCAGGTGAAACGGCCGGTCGCGGCGATCAGGAAGCCGGTCACGGCCGGCGCGACGACCCCCGCGAAGTTCCCCATCGAGTTCTGCACGCCGACCCAGCGTCCCGCCGCCCGGGGTCCCGCGAGGATCTGCGGGATCGCGAACACGCCCGGGGATGCTGCACCGGTGAGCGCTTGATACACGTAGATCAACAGGATCGCGACCGGTCGCGGTCCGATCGCGATCCCCAGCATGCAGACGACGGCGCCGGCGTGGGCGGCGGCCATCAGCGATTTGTACGCCCAGTTGCGCGAGCCGCCGCGCGTGACGTGGCGATCGATCGCCCAGCCCGCGGCGAGCGCGCTCAGCGCCGTGACCACGTAAGCGCTGCCGGCGACCTCCGCCATCCCCGTCGTCGAGAAACCCCGGTCACGCACGAGGTAGTACGGCATCCAGGACAGCAGGAAGTAATAGCCGTAATTGCTCGAGAAGTGTCCGAGGCTCGCGCCCCACAACGCCCGCTTGCGCAAGATCTGCCCAAAGCCCGGGTCGCCCGCCCGGCTCGGTTGCGGACGGGCGTGCCGCTTGCCGACCAGGCGCCACGGCAACAGCCAGAGGAGCGACAGTGCGCCGAAGCCGACGAACGTGACACGCCAGTCGAATTGGGCGATCGCGATCCCGCCGAAATACGTGCCGAACGCGGGTCCTATCAGGTAAGCGAAGCCCACGATCCCGTTCGCGATCCCGAGTTGATCGACCGCCACGTTCACCGCGAGCAGCTTCGATACGCACGGGAAGCCGACGCTCTCGCCGAGTCCGAGCAGCAAGCGCAATGCCAGCATCGTCGCGAACGCATGGGCGATGCCGAACAACATCGTGGCCGTCGCCCACACGACGAGCCCGGCCACGAGCACACGCCCGGCGCCGAAGCGCTCGGCGATCCACCCGATCGGGATCTGGATCAGCGCGTAGGTCCAGAAGAACGCGGACAGCAGCACGCCGAGCTCGCCCGTCGACAGGTGCGTTTGCGCCTGCACGTGATCGGCCGCCGCCGGCAACAAGCCGCGGTCCACGTAATTGACGAACAGAATCGCGGCCAGCAGGACCACCAGCCAGGTATAAGCCGAGCCGGCGGTACCGACCGGCGTGGAGCGCGCGCGCGTCAGGCGGCGTAATCCGGTTCGTCGCGATCGAGCAGGCGTTTCAGCGCCGCGAAATGCAGTTCCACGCGCTCCTGCCCGTCGACCTTCGTTCCGCCGCGAAACTGATCGACGGTCCTGCGGACGACATCGGCAGGGATCGGCCGCAACCGACGACCCGTCGACAGCGCGAGCACCTGGGCCTGGCAAGCGCGCTCGAGGAAGTACAGCCGCTCGAACGCCTCGGGCACGGTCCGGCCGATCACCAGGGCGCCATGATTGCCCATCATCAGCACCGACTTGTCGCCGAGGACGCGCGCGAGCCGCTCGCCCTCGCGGCGATCGAACGCGAGGCCGTTATAGTCCGTGTCGTAGGCGATGTCCTCGTGGAATACCAGGGCGCTCTGCACGGCCATCTCCAGCCGGGGATCCTCCAGCATGCACAACGCGGTGGCGTAGGGCATGTGGGTGTGCAAAACGCAGCGCGCACGGGGTGCGATGCGGTGGACCGGCAGGTGGATGTGGAGCGCCGTATCCTCGACCGGCCCTGCGCCGGCCCGAACGTTGCCGTCGAAGTCGACCTCCATGAAGTGGGAGGCGCGCACCTCCGACCAATGCAGGCCGAACGGCGCGAGATAGAATCGATCTGGCCATCCCGGCACCAGCAGCGTCAGGTGGTTATCGATGCCCTCGTTGAGACCGAAGCGCGCCGCCAGCCGATGGCAAGCCGCCAAATCGATCCGGGCACGTCGTGCCGCTTCCGCATCCACGAAAGGACGATCTTGATCGGGCTGCGCGCTCATGAACCCTCCCTCGGCGATCACGATGGGCGAAGTGGGGGAAGTATAAACGACGATAGATAGTGTAAATTAATTTTATTTGGACGATAGCAGCGGCTGTGTCCTCAATATGAGGGAACCTCGCGAGGCATGTTGCGGATCCGGCATCAATAGTAACGCGCAGTAGCGCCGAAATATCTTCGCCATGGAATCAAATGCAAACTGCTCCTGGAAATCCGCAATCCAAGTTGAATTAGCAGGCCTCGCGAAAGTGGATTCCCCGACACTCTTCATGGACACCAAATACGCGCGCGACCAAGCGAATCTCTAACAACAGCGGCACAGTCGGGAGCTTCGGGACATAAGCGATGCCAACGCACGTGCAACTTACTTTACGCTTTTATTTGCGAAGATCCGGCGCGACACTTGTCTGGGGGATGCCCGGTGTCGTGGCAAGGGAGCCATCCTTTGAAGTACAGAGCCTTGTGCAAAAAACCGGGAACTATTGATTGTGCGTAGTGGGCGCGACGAACAGCGGCGAGGACCCAGAGTGGATGATGTACCCACGGCCGCGAGGAAGGCTCTTCAAATATTATTGGAGCCGCTCGCCGCGTTTGTGCTCGAAACCGGTCTTAGCGTGCACGAGTTTGAAGAGCTGTTTAGAATTGCCGCCGTCAGAAGTGCTGCTGCTCGTCAAAAGGAATTAACTGGTCGTCTTAGCATATCGGGCATTGCGGCGTTAACTGGCATACCTCGAGCGGAAATTTCGCGGATCCTTAAGAAAAAGACGCGGGAGCCGTCTCCCGATTTGCAACGTCACGCTGCAAACAGAATTCTGTCGGTTTGGCATGACGATCCCAAGTACGAGGACAATAACGGGGCGCCGGCTGTGCTTCCGATATTTGGGGCAAGTCCAAGTTTTGATTCGCTCGTTCGTGCAAACGGGCGGGGTATACCAACTCGCGCAATGCTGGACGAGTTGGTTCGAACAGGATCTGTAGAAGTCCTATCTGCGAAAAGAGTTCGCGTCAAATCACTTGTAGCCGTGAGCCATGGAGTAGGCCCCCTCGCAGTTAGAGCATTTGGCGATACCGCGGCCGAGTTGATGGATACGATGCTCTCCAACATTAGAGATCCAGACAAATTTCACTTCGTTTCGAATATTCAATCCACTGTAAACAGACGAGAGGTATTGCCCGTGTTTCGCAAGGAAACCTCCAGCCGCGGGCAAACGTTTTTGGCGGGCCTACGAGAGATTTTCCATGGTGAATCTGTAGCTGAAAGCGTAAAGCGCGACGGAAGTTACCGCACTCGCGTTGGCGTCACGGTTTTTTATTCTGAGAAGGAAAAAAACATCCTGAAACCAAAAGCGGTGTCAGCACGCCAGAATCTTCGCCGGAGATGACAACAGTAAAATGTTAGGGCCTGGCGCGACTTTTATTTTTCCGCAGCGCTAAGTAAATCCCGACAGTTGCCTGGGCTCGCGGCGTACGAGCAGTTTGTTTGCGGCCTGCGCCGCGAGCAGCATCGGCCATCCAACTATCCGCGGACTCAAGCAAGTCCTGTCCATGACGCCTCAACCATATTTTTAACCGAGGAATCTTTTCTGTAGGCAAATCGCCATTCCACGCCATCCTGAAAAACAGATGGTCGCGTGGCGAGTGCGCGATTCGCAAATTGTGATCGAGGGTATCCACAAAGTCCCGTAGAGCCCGAATTGTGTGTGCGGTAGCCAGTTCAGAATCGTTGTACATAGGTAACGATCTGGTGGTTGGTATGACTAATCCCATTTCGTCCTGTTCTACTACGCCCAGTTTGATGAACTTTTTGAGTACATGTTGTGCGGAAGCGCTAGGTGCTACCTTTCGACATAGTTCTTTAAAAGACATTCGGCGCCCGTCAAACGGAAGCGGAACGGGCTCCCCAAATCGGTCTAAATACATGGCGTCCTGATGCCATTTCGTGAGGAGATTTCCGACAATAGTCGCGGATGGCAGTGCGTGCTGCTTACTCGGGCGATCTCTCGTGGACCTTCTTGAGAGGCTAATCGAATTCTTGATGCCGAGCGAAGAAAACAGTTTTTGAAGGCTGCCAATTAGGTTAGAAATTTCGTCGGTGTCTGCGGGCCAGCTCCAATTAGCAGACTCGCTGGTGGCGTTCTTAGTTGGACGTCCCCGTTTTTGAGGTTTCATGAGTTCGCTCAGATCTATAGTTGTGTCGGCGAAAGTATAAATATTTCGAATAGAGGCGGTTCATTTTTGTAGGATGAAATCCGCCAACATATCGTTTTACTAAGCGGTCGGAGGCGTAAAAATAAATAGGAATCACGGGATAATCGGAGAGCATTACGCGCTCGGCGGCTTCGAGTGTGCGTCGGCGTGTAATAGTATCAGCAGTTCGGCCCGCGAGATTCATTAAGGCCGTAAATGCTCGGCTCGAATACCCAGAGTCGTTGTTTGGCGAGTGGGTTCTGAAGATATCCAGGAAGTCACTCGCGTCATCGTAATCCGCTGTCCAGCCTAACCTAACCACGTCCCATTGAGTCGGATCACGGCGAGACTGTAAAAATACGCGGTATTCCTGTTCGTCAATTGCTGTTTTGATTCCTAAGACGCTTTGCCACATTGCAGCGATGGCGATCGCAGTCTCCTTAATGGTTGAGTTCGTGTTGATCAATAAGCGCAAGTGTAGGGGGTGATTGGGAGAGTAACCGGCTTCACGATATAGCTTACGTGCGAGAGCAATGCGTTGGTTGTCGGGCAAATTCCGCCATGACCATGGTTGTTGGTTGTAATTCCAGGTGCCGGGTGGCACGAAACTGTAAGCGGGCGTTTGACCAAACCGCAGTATTCGTGAAACGAGCATTTTGCGGTCGATCGCCATAGCCAGAGCTTCACGAAGCTTCAAAGTCATGCGGATTCTAGGGTCGTGCAGATTCACTGCATAATATGCGGTACCCAAGAATGGCCATAAGTGCAGTTCTGCTGATTTTTGCTTAGTTACCCAGTTAAGAGCGCTTAGCGGCACGCTGTCGGTGATGTCGAGCTGACCGGCCAAAAATTGGCGGAGCGCGGCGCCCTCGTCGGGAGTGAATACGTAAATGATGTTGGGAGTAGGCACGTGCGCATAGTCCCAATAAAAAGGGTTGCGCTTTAAGGAGATTTGCTCGCCGGGCATCCACTGAGTGAGTTCATACGGACCGTCTGAAACCCAAGTTTTAGGCGAATGTGATTCAGCGGATGGTGCAGAGTAAATTGGAAATAGCGCTGTGTGGGTCAGCAGCTGTAGGAAGTAGGGGCACGGCTCCGATAGAGTAACTTGCAGTCGCGATTTGCCAACAGCGTGTACGCCGAGACGTGATGGTGGCAGGCGGCCTGCGATTATCTCTGACGCATATGCAATCGGACGTAGTGCATCCGCAACGGGTGACGCGGTTTTCGGATCCACAACTCTCTGCCATGCGTAAACGAAGTCTTGCGGCGTTACGGGCAGCCCATTCGACCAACGAGCGTTGGGTCGAATCCGGAAAGTGTATTTTGTGCTTGTAGCATTGACTTTCCATGACTCTGCAACACCCGGAATTATCCTTCCTGTTTGGGATTCGGTGGTCAGGCCCTCGTATACATCGCGCAATACTTCGAAGGAGAAGCTATCTGTCGCCTGTGCGGGATCTAGGGTCGCGGGTTCCCCATCAAGGCCCCGTCGGATTGTTAAGTGATCGCGCTGGTCTAGCTTTTCACTGCGGCCGTTTGTATGCGAACTACAACCACAGGCGAGGAATGCCAATGTTAGGAGGACAGGGGCCAGAAATCGCGAAGCGTTACGATTCCGAAAGAACGTTAAATTGTCCGCCCTGTCGTGCAAATAAGCTCTCTAACGGTTCCGCGCGACGGAGACTCAGGTGCGGATCGCGCGGATCTTCATCACGGGTATCCATCATGGGGTCTTTGCCAAATCACCCGAATATTGGCTGATCCGAAGTAATTGAGTGTCGTACCGCCCGTCACAACTCTATTAATTTCTCCGCTTAATAATCTAATTTAATGAAATTTCTCGGAATTTACTTCCGAGATGCGGCCCATTCAATTCGGCCCTAAGCCGCATCGCAGCATAGCTCCATCCCGCTCCGAAGAATACGCCTCCAACGAATGTGAAATTCGTCACGGAAACCATTGTATTATGTCGCAACGTGGCGCAATCTGTTAAACACAATTTACTCGCTGCATTCAGGTATTTGCTGCGACCGATAGTGCGAATAGCGATCCGAAACGGCGTGGCCTTTCCGGAGTTCGCCGAGATGCTGCAAGACGCCTACGTGCACGTAGCAGCTCGGCAGCTTTCGCAAGCAGGGCGCGAAGTCACACCGGATGCAATTGCGGTGATGACTGAGGTCGATTCGGCTCAGGTGCGGGATTTTCTGGATGAGCGAGACGACTTAAAGCTGGAAGAGGCCGAACAGAAGATTAATGCGGCAGCGAGAGTCTTGGTCGGATGGCATACCGACCGCGACTACGTTGGGCCATACGGACTGGTGAGGGACCTACCGTTCTCGGCGGCCATGGGGACAGGAAAGAAATCTGAAATTGGCTTTTCGGAATTAGCGCAGCGCTATTGCGGTGACTATCCGCCGCGCGTGTTGCTAGACGAATTGGTTAGGACGGGTTGTGTTCAGGATCTCGGTAATGGGTATTACCGAGCCGTTACACGATCGTATTTTCCAGAACAACTAAGTGCAGAAAGCATTAGGCGTTTTGCTCAAGTTGTTCACAACGTGCTGGAGACTCTAGAGCTCAACTTGCGTACGTCAGCGGACGGGGGCCGGCGCGTAGAACGCACGGTGTTCGCGGATTACGGACTCAAAAAGACTGACCTCGAAGCGTTTGACAAATACATCCGCGAGCGAGGGCAAATCTTCGCAGACGACATCGATAACTGGTTGTCAACGAGATCTGTGGAGGGGCTTACAGACACCGTGCAAACGGGCGTTGGCTTCTACCACTACTTGGTTAACGAAGAAGATGAAGAAGCGTTTGGGAAGGCACTGCGGGTCGAAGGGGAAAATAATGGCAAATAAAAAAACGAGCCGAACTTCGCATTTTGCGGCTCTCGCGTTTGCGTCACTCGTCGGCTTTTCGATCACAGGAGCACAAGGTGCTTCCCAAAGCGAGAGCTTTCAGCCGCGCTTCACGAACAGCAATCTCTTGCTGCGCGGTCCCATCGAAAATATTGATGCGGCGTCTTCGCGTATTCTTGTACTTGGCCAATGGATAGCTGTTTCTAGGGGCCAACTCGCAGCGTCTACGGTCGGTCAGTTTGTTGCGGTGTACGGCGCGGTCACTTCTTCCGGCAAGTACATAATTTCCGCGCTACTCCATATCGACTCTATTCACTACGTCCCAGGTGCCACTAACGTCTTCATCAAGGGACTGGTGTCTTCCGTAGACCAGAACACTGGATCCTTGCATATTGGCTCTTTGTCTATCGATTACACGGCCGCGCTGTCACAGCGAGGTAGCCTTGTAATTTCCAAGGGCGACGAAGTCGCGCTTCGGGGATGGCAATACGGCGCACTTGCGTCTGTTTACGCGCAGAGCGCGAGAGTCATTCCGTCGAGCAGAGATCTCAGCTCGCTCGGTCAGACCGGTAGCGGTGCTGTCGCGATGGGCCAGACCGGTAGCGGTGCTGTCGCGATGGGTCAGACCGGCAGTGGTGCCGTTGCGATGGGCCAGACCGGTAGCGGTGCCGTTGCGATGGGTCAGACCGGTAGCGGTGCTGTCGCGATGGGGCAAACTGGCAGCGGTACACATTCACTCGGTCAGACCGGTAGCGGCGCTGTCGCGATGGGCCAGACTGGCAGCGGTACGCACTCACTTGGCCAGACTGGCAGCGGTACACATTCGCTCGGCCAAACCGGTAGTGGCGCCGTTGCGATGGGGCAAACCGGTAGCGGTGCTGTCGCGATGGGCCAGACTGGCAGCGGTGCCGTTGCGATGGGTCAGACCGGTAGCGGTGCT
>JAJYFF010000082.1 GCA_021785405.1 Pseudomonadota bacterium
GCATCCGAGTCTCGGCGCTGACCTGCGGGATTCCCCACGCGGCCGTCCGAGAGGTGCTCCGTGCTTCGCCGACCGACTCCGGGAGCCGAATTCCGCCGACGACTGCGATCGGCGGCCGGCGGCTGGGCCTGCCTCGGCGCGCTCGCGGTCGGCGTCGCGATCACCGGGTGCCGATTCGAACCGCCGCTGCGCCGTCCGTCGGTGCCGAGCGCCGCGGAATACACCGCGGTGCCGGTGCCGCACCGCGTGGACGCCGGACCGGGCGGCGTCGCGCAGCACCTGGTGTACGGCGGGACGCCGCCGGATCGCTGGTGGCGGCTGTATGGCTCGCCGCGGCTCGACGCGCTGGTCCGTCGGGCGTTGCGGCACAGTCCGACGATCGACGCCGCGCGCAGCCAGCTGCGCGCCGCCCGCGCGACCCTGCAGGCGGTCGGCGCGTCGTTCTATCCGCAGGTATCGGCGAATCTCGGCGCCTCGCGTGCGAAGAGCTCCGGCGCGAGCTTCGGCGGCCGCGTGCCCGGCTCGACGTTCTCGCTGTTCACCGGCGATCTCGCGGTGAGCTACTACCCCGACTTCTTCGGGATCAACCACCTCGTCTACCGCGGCAGCCGGGCGCAGATGAACGCGCAGCGGTACGCGCTCGCCGCGGCCCGATGGGCGCTCTCCGGCAACGTGGTCGACGCCGCGATCGGCGAGGCGGGGGCGCGCGCGCAGATCGACGCGATCGACGCCGTGATCGTCGCCGAGCGGCGCTGGGTGCGGCTGACCGAGGCGCAATACCGAGGCGGCGGCACGAGCCTCTCGAGTGTGCTGGCGCAGCGCGCGCAGCTCGCGGCGAGCGAGGCCGAGCTGCCTCCGCTCGAGCAGCAGCTCGCCGTCGATCGCCACGTGCTCGCGGTCCTGCTCGGCGATGCGCCGAGCCGCGACCCCGGCGCGCCGTTCACGCTGGGCGAACTGGCGTTGCCGCGGCGGATTCCGATCGCGCTGCCCTCGGCGCTGCTGCGGCAGCGCCCGGACGTTCGCATCGCCGAGGAGCAGATGCGCTACGCGCTCGCCGGAATCGGGATCGCGAAGGCGCAGTTCTATCCGCTGGTCACGATCACCGGGACGGCCGGTGCGAGCGCGCTCGATGCGGGGCGGTTGCTCGACGCATCGAGCGGCGTCTGGAGCCTCGGTGCCGCGCTCGCGCAGCCGATCTTCGCGGGCGGCAGGCTCCGCGCGCAAAAACGCGCCGCCGATGCGGCGTACGACGGCGCGCGCGCGGTGTATCGCAGCACCGTGCTCGGCGCGTTCCGGCAGGTCGCCGATGCGCTGCGCGCGCTCGAGCACGACGGCGCGGCGGCCCGCGCCCAGCAGCGCTTGGAGGCCGCGCTGCGCACCCAGCGGCGGCTCGCGCAGGCCGGTTACCGGGCGGGCGCCACCGATTACGGCGCGACGCTCGCGGCGGAGGTTGCCTATCGCAACTCGCGCGTCACGTCGGCGCGGATCGCGGCCGCGCGGCTGCAGGACACCGCCGCGCTGCTGGTCGCGCTCGGCGGCGATTGGCCCTCGGACCCGGCGTCCGGGCACCCGGCGTCCGGCGTCGCCAGCGGGGCGGGGCCGCGGTCGTGAGCGGCGTCCTCGCGCTCGCGCTGAAACTGCTGCTCGGCGACCGCGGCAAGTTCTACACGCTGGTGATCGGGATCACCTTCGCGGTGTTCCTGATGATGCTGATGACCTCGATGTTCTTCGGCATCATCCAGCACTCGGCCGCGAACATCATCAACATCGGCGCCGACGTCTGGGTGATGGACCCGAACGTGCAGACGCCGCAGAACAGCATTCCGATGCCCGACTACGTGCTCGACGTCGTGCGCAGCGTCCCCGGCGTCGACTACGCGGTGCCGCTGTATCTCGGCGCCGGGCTCGTGCGTCTCGAGAACGGCGATTACCAGGCGGCGACGGTGGTCGGGCTCGACGATGCGAGCTTGTTCGGCATGCCGCCGCTGCTCGAGGGCCGGATCCCGGACATCTACCGCAACAGCGCGTTCTTCGTCGTCCGCGACGCGAACACCGCGAAGCTCGGCAGCCCCGGGCTCGGCACGACCTTCGAGATCAACGACCATCGCGCGGTGATCGCCGGGATCGCGAGCGTGCCGGTCGGGAGCCTGTTCGGCCTGCCGACGCTGTACACGACCTACGGGCGGGCGACCCAGGATCTGCCGTCGACCCGCTACGTGATGTCGTTCATCCTCGTGCACCCGAAGTCGCCGGCGGCGGTCGCCGGGATCCAGCGCGCGGTGCGGGCGCTCGGTTACCGCGCGCTGACCGCGGCCGAATTCACGACCCGGAACGACCGCTTCTACGAGTTCCAGACCGCGATGGGAATGAACATCCTGATCATGACGCTGATCAGCTTCGTCGTCGGACTGTCGATCGCGGGCGAGACGTTCTACATGTTCGTGCTCGACAATCTCGAGCGTTTCGGCGCGTTGAAGGCGATCGGCGCGAGGAGCAGCGAGCTCGTCGCGATGATCTTCTATCAGTCGCTCGTCGTGAGCTTCCTCGGCTTCGGCTTCGGGGTGCTGCTCGCGTCGGGGTTGATCGCGTTCGGGAAGCTGAAGATCCCGAACTACGCCGCGGTGATCACCTATCAGAACCTGCTGATGGCGCTCGTGATGGTGTTGATCATCTCCGCGGTGTCGGCCTACGTCGGCATCCGGCGGATCCTGCGGATCGACCCGTTCGTCGTGTTCCGGAGCTAGCGATGATCCTCACGGTCGACCGCGTGACCAAGTGGTTCGGCGAGGAGCCGGCGCGCACCTACGCGCTGCGCGAGGTGAGTCTCGAGGTCGATCACGAGGAGATGCTCTACATCGTCGGTCCGTCGGGTTCGGGGAAGACCACGCTGCTCAGCGTGATCTCGGGGATCCTGCGGCCGAATGCCGGCACGGTCACGGTCGAAGGCCGGGAGATCTGGAATCTGAGCGCGGACGAGCTCGCGGACTTCCGCCTGCGCACGCTGGGCTTCGTGTTCCAGGACTATCACCTGTTCCCGCGCCTGACCACGCTCGAGAACGTCGCGGTGCCGCTGGTGCTGCGGCACGTGCGCTGGCGGGAGAGCCTGCGCAAGGCGCGCGAGGTCCTCGAGGTCGTCGGCCTCGCGGACAAGGGCGAGCTGCCGCCGCCGCGTTTGAGCGGCGGGGAACAGCAACGGATCGCGATCGCCCGGGCGATCGTCGCCGAGCCGGACCTGCTGGTGCTCGACGAGCCGACCGCGTCGCTCGACGGGGATACCGGGAAACGGATCGTCGGGTTCGTGAAGAGCCGGATCCTGAACGAGCATCGCGCGATCATCGTCGTGACGCACGACGATCGCATCTACCCATACGCCACCCGGATCATACACATGGAAGACGGTCGTATCGTCGACCGTGCGGAGTCGGTCGCATGAGACAGAAACTCCCGTTCGCGATCGCGCTGCTCGGGCTGGTCGCCGGCCTGGTGAGCGCGTATCTGTATCGGCAGCGCGCGCCGAACCGGGCGCCGGTCGCGGTCACGCGCAACCCCTATTCGTCGGGACTCTACGCCGAGGGCATCGTCCAGAGCGCCCAGGCGAGCGGCGACGACGTCAACGTCTACCCGGAAGTGGCGGGCTCGGTGACCCGGATCGAGGTGCACGAGGGCGATTCGGTCGCGCGCGGAACGCCGCTTCTCGCGGTCGACGATCGAGTGCAGCGGCGGGTCGTCGCCGAGGACGCCGCGAAGGTCGCCGCGGCGCGCGCGACGCTCGCGGCGCAGGGACATCAACTCGCGATCGTCGAGCGACAGGCCGCCCTCGATGCGCGCGCGGTGAGCCGTGCCGCGCGGCTCGGCGCGCGGGACGCGGTCGCGGTGGCGCGCGGGAACCTGCGGGTCGCGATCGCGGCGCGGGCCGCCGACGCGACGCTGCTCGGGAAGTACGTGCTGCGCGCGCCGATCGACGGGATCGTGCTGCGCGACGCGGCCGCGGTCGGCAGCTACGTCTCGCCGCAGGGCGTGTTCGACACCTACTCGCAGAGCCTCGACCCGGTGATCGTGATGCGCGCGCGGGGCGGGGAGCTGCAGGTGAAGGCCTATCTCGACGAGATCCTCGTGCCGCGCCTGCCGTCGCCGCCGCGGATCGCGGCGACGATGTTCATCCGGGGCACGAACGACGTCGGCATTCCATTGCGGTTCGTCCGGATCCGGCCGTACGTGACGCCGAAGATCGAGCTGTCGGACGCGCGGCTCGAGAAGGTCGACGTCCGGGTCCTGCCGATCGTGTTCCGGTTCACCGCGCCGAAGGGGATCACCCTCTATCCCGGCCAGCTCGTCGACGTGTACATCGCCGCGCCGCGCTAGCGCCCGGCGCCGGGCGTGGGTCGCTACACGATGTGCCGTGCGGCGAGCGCGTCGATCTCGGCCGCGCTCATCCCGAGGACCTCGCCGAGCACCGCGCGGGTGTCGGCGCCGAGCGTCGGCGGGGCGTTGCGATACCCGACCGGCGTCGCCGACAGCCGCAGCGGGCTCGCGACCTGAGGCACGTGACCCGCGACCGGGTGAGGCAGGTCGACCCGCAGTTCGCGGGCGCGCACCTGCGGGTCGGCGAACACCGCGTCCAGCGCATTGATCGGGCCGCAGGGCACCTGCACCCGCTCGAGCCGCCGCACCCAGTCGCCGGTCGTCCGCGTCACGGTCGCCTCGCGGATCGCCGCGATCAGGGCCTCGCGGTTCGCGACGCGCGCCGCGTTCGTCGCGAACCGGGGATCCTCGGCCCAGCCGGGCCGCCCGAGCTCCGCCGCGAGACGTCCGAACTGCGCGTCGTTGCCGACCGCGATGATCATGTGGCCGTCGGCGGTCGGAAAATCCTGGTACGGGACGATGTTCGGGTGGGCGTTGCCCATGCGGACCGGCGGCTTGCCGCCGACCAGGTAGTTCATCGCCTGGTTCGCGAGGCAGGCGACCTGGACGTCGAGCAACGCGACGTCGACGTACTGTCCTTCGCCGGTGCGCTCGCGGTGCGCGAGCGCGGCGAGGATCCCGATCGTCGCGTACAGCCCGGTGAGGATGTCGGTGAGCGCGACGCCCGCCTTCTGCGGGCCGGCGCCGGGCTCGCCGTCCTTCGCGCCGGTGATGCTCATCAAGCCGCCCATCGCCTGGATCAGGAAATCGTAGCCCGGACGCGCCGCGTACGGGCCGGTCTGGCCGAAGCCGGTGATCGAGCAATAGATCAGGCGCGGGTTCAGCGCGCGCAGGGTCGGGTAGTCCAGGCCGTGGGCGCGCAGGCCGCCGACCTTGAAGTTCTCGAGCACGACGTCCGCGCGCGCCGCGAGCGCCTGCACGATCTCGCGCCCCGCCGGCGTCGTGAAGTCGACCGTGATCGACCGCTTGTTGCGGTTCGTGCACAGATAGTACGCGGCATCGCCCGAGCCGCCGGCCGGGTCCTGCAGGAACGGCGGACCCCAACCGCGGGTGTCGTCGCCGCTGCCCGGACGCTCGACCTTGTACACCGTCGCGCCGAGATCGCCGAGGATCTGGCTCGCCCAGGGGCCGGCCAGCACCCGCGACAGGTCGAGGACCGTGAGGTGCGACAGCGCGGCCGGCGTCGACGCGGCGGGGTTCAGGGCGGCACGCCCTCGGCGACGACCGGGTTGCGCAGCGTGCCGACGCCTTCGATGTCGACGACCACCTCGTCGCCGTCGCGCAGCCACACCGGCGGGACCCGCTTCATCCCGACCCCGCCCGGCGTTCCGGTCGCGATCACGTCGCCGGGGGCGAGCGTGGTCCACGAAGAGATGTACGCGAGGAGCTGCGCGACGGGAAAGATCAGGTCGCCGAGTCGCGCCTCCTGCATCACCCGTCCGTTCAGCGTCGTGCGCAAGGTTTGCGCGCCGATCGGGCCGATTTCGTCCGCGGTCGTGAGCCACGGGCCGAAGCCGCCGGTCGCGGGGAAGTTCTTGCCCGGCGTGAACTGGGTCGTGTGGCCCTGGAAGTCGCGGACCGAGGCGTCCTGGAAGCACGCATAGCCCGCGACGTGCGCGTCCGCGTGCGCCGCGTCGATGTCGCGCCCGCCGCGACCGATCACCACCGCGAGCTCGCCTTCGTAGTCCAGCTTGTCCGAGTGCCGCGGCTTCACGAGCGGCCGGCCCGATGCGACCAGCGTGTCCGCGAACCGGGTGAACACGGTCGGGTGCGCCGACCTGGGCCGCGCGGTCTCGACGCGGTGTTCCTCGTAGTTCAGTCCGATGCACAGGATCTTCGCGGGATTCGGGATCGGCGCCTGCAGCTCGATCTCGTCGAGACGGTAGTCCGCGGTCACGCCTCGCACCGCCCGCGCGGCCTGCGCGACGCCGTCGCGCGCGAGCAGCGCACGCAGGTCCGGGTACCCGGGCCCGAGGCGGGGGCCGAGCGCGTACACGTCGTGGCCGTCGCAGACGCCGAAGTCCGCGCGCCCGGCGGCGAGGAAGCTGATCAAGCGCATCGCGCCGGATTATAGCCGAGTCAAACCGCCACCGGCTGCGGCAGCGACTCGATCCGCGGCACGAGCAGCTGCACGACCAGCAGCGCGAGCAGGTACGCGCACGCGCAGTAGATGAACATCGGCAGGTAGCTGCCGGTGCGCGACAGCACCTCGGCCGTCACTTCGAGGATCGCGAGTCCGCCCAGGTTGCCGAGCAGCGCGCCGAGGCCGATCACGCTGCCGACCGCCTCTTCGGGGAACAGGTCCGCGGCCAGCGCGAACACGTTGGTCGAGAAGCCCTGATGGGCCGCGAGCACGAGGCCGACGAGGAGCACCGCGTACCAGTAGTCGCGGATCTGCAGCACGAACACGATCGGCAGGACCGCGACCGCGCACAACAGCAGCGTCGTCTTGCGCGCGGCATTCAGGCTCGCGCCGCGGCTCAGCATCCGGGCGGGCAGCACGCCGCCGAACAGCGCGCCGACGGACGCGAGCGTATAGATCACCGCGAGCGGCGGGCCGAAGGTGCTGAGATTCAGCCCGTACTCGCGGTGCAGGAAATCGGGGAGCCAGAACAGCAGGAACCACCAGACCGCGTCGCTCAGGAATTTCGCGCCCGCGACCGCCCACGCGCGTCGGTCGACCAGCAGCGCGCGCCAGCGCGGCGCGCGGGCGATGCCCGCCGACGCCGCGGCCGACACCCGGCGGTGCGGATGCAGTTCCTCCGGCAATCCGCGGTACGCGGCGAGCCAGCCGATCACCCACACCAAGCCGAGCGCACCCGTGATCACGAACGAGGCGCGCCAGCCGAACGCGAGCGCGAGCGGCGGCACGAGCAACGGCGTGATGATCGTGCCGAGGTTCGAGCCGACGTTCATGAAGCCGAGCGCGAGCGCGCGCTCGCGCTGCGAGAACCAGGCGGCGATCGTCTTGACCGCGGCCGGGGTCTGGCCCGCTTCGGCGACGCCGAGCAGCACCCGGATCCCGGTGAATCCGGCGACCGAGCGCACCGCCGCGTTCAGCATCGCGAACACGCTCCAGGTCGCGACCGCGATCGGATAGCCGATCCGCAGCCCGACGCTGTCCAGGAACCAGCCGGCGCCCAGGTAGGCGACGATCGACGCGAACTGGAACGCGGACACGATGTGCCCATAGTCGAGGTCGGTCCAGTGGAACTGCGTCTCGAGCACCGGCTTCAGCAGCGCGATGATCTCGCGATCGACGTAGTTGACCATGTTGCCGACGACGACCAGGGTGAGGAACACCCAGCGCAAGCGCATCGCCGTGCGGGTCTGGGTCGCGGTGCCCGGGAGGGCTTGCGATCCGGGCATTGCGGGCGCCGATACCGTCGGTTCGCTCATCAGTTCCCCCTCGGCGCGGGCCGTTCGCGTCACTGTAGCAGGTCCGATCCACCCGGCTCCCGGGGGTCGCGCAGACTCTTATAACAGAGTTGTATCACATAGGACAAACGTGTTAGGCTCGAACTGGAAATCAACGGATCGCGTTTGTTGCGCGGTTCCGACACACGCGTGCTCCGCGGCGGGGCGTGCCATCGGGGTCTGTCAGGGGGGGTCGCAATGAGAACTGGAATACGGTCGTGGATCTGCATGGCGACCGCGCTCGCGGGCGCGGGATGGGGAGCGGCCGGAGCCGCGACGGCGCCGCCCGCCGCCGCACCGGTGATGCAGTCGCCGCTCGCGGCGATCGTGGTCACCGCCGAGAAGCGCTCGGAGAAGCTGCAGGACGTGCCCGCGGCGGTCTCGGTGATCACCGGCGCGCAGCTCGGGCGCGCCGCGGCGGTCAACATCGAGGGCTTGCTCAACCAGGTGCCGGGAGTCACGTTCCACAAGGGCGACATCCCGTTCAACACCTCCTTGTTCCTGCGCGGCGTCGGCACGATCAACTTCGCGCTCGGCGCGGAGCCGAGCGTCGGCTACGTGGTCGACGGCGTCGTGATGGGGACCTCGGGCGAGGCGTTCGGCGACCTGATCGACGTCG
>JAJYFF010000083.1 GCA_021785405.1 Pseudomonadota bacterium
GTCGACGTGTGTGAAGTGCCAGCCCGAGCGCGGTGAACGCGAGGACTCCGAGATACGCGGAGCCGTCGTTCGCATCGACGACCAGAATGCCGCCCGACTTGGCCGGATCCAGCACGTTGTTCTGCCCGACCGTGAAGAGCCTGTCGAGCACGTTTGGCGAAATGAACCATCGAGCGATCGACGACAGGTAATAGGCGTACCGCAGACCCGGCATTACCCGGAAAACCACGACGGCCACGGCTTGTATCAATCCGAACGCGACGGTCACGGCCAGCGCACGCAGGATGGTTTGCGGGTCACGGCGCCCCTCGATCACGACCGCCGCGAAGATGACGAGGAATTGCAGGAAATAGCCGATCGGCTGCAATCCGAGCTTGGGGTCCGGCGACCACAGCAGGCTCACCGTGTAGAGCAATGCGATCGCGCACAGATAGGCGGTCGGCTTCCACGAAACCACGCGCTTGAACTCGACGACCAGGTCCGGCCAGAGCATCAGGCCGCCCCAGTACGCCAACGGGATCGGGACGCCGGCGACGCGACTCCACGGCACGAAACCCTGAAAGACGGACAGCGGGATCGCGAGGAACAGCCGCCAGCGCCGGTTCAGTGCGAGCGGCGCCCCCGCGAGCAGCACCATGGCGACCAATACTTTGAGCGTGATGACCGCGGCGTTCAAGGTGACCGCCAAGGCCATTCGGCAACCACGGACATCAACGTCGCTCGAGGAGCCGACTGTGTGAGCACCGATTCGTCTGATAGGTGAACACTTCTGGAACCGGCCGGAGCGCCAGGTCCGCGGCCGACGCGCCGGGCTCGAACGGCGTGATCTTCAGCTGTGGACCGCACGACAACGCGTAGGCGGGCGTCGGGACCCTTTCGTCCGTGGACGCGGTCGGCACCTGCCAGGCGATCACCGATCGCAAGCCGGCGGAACGGCGGTCGATCACCACCCGTCCAGCCGCGAGATTCGATTGGGGATCCCAGGTCAAATCGCCGTGCGTCACCAATGACGCAAGCGACCGAAAGGCGTCCGCCGCCGGCTTGAACGAGTAATTTCGCCGCAGCAGCCCATAGCGCTCTTCGACGTGGGCCGGATTCGGCCCGTCGTCGATGAGATCGTACCACCAGATCCCGCGGACGTAGGGCAACGCGGCGAACATCAGCAGGCTTCGCTCGGTCATCGCGCCGGCATCGGTTTCCGGATAGCCGTTCCGGCCGGTGCTCGTCGACCACCCGATTTCGGTCACGTAGATCGGAATCTCTTTGCCGCCGCTCGAGCGGCGCATGATCGATTCAGCGTCGATCACCTTTTGCACGCTGCGCTCCGCGCCGTTCGCCCCGCCGGCCGCCCGATCGCCGGGCTCCTGCGACACGTACGGATGAATCGCGACTCCGTCGGCGCGCGCAGCGACGCCGAACCGGGCGATGTCCGCATACCAATTGCCGTAGCCCGCCGCCGCCAGCACGAGCGCGCCCGGGTCGACACGTTTGATCGCCGCGTAGGTCGCGTCGAACAGCCGCGCATAGTCCTCGGCGCTGCCGCCCGGATAGTATCCGCCGGTGCCCGTGTTCCATTCGTTCCAGACCTCGTAATATCGCACTCGGCCGGCGAAGTGCCGGACCACGAAGGTCGCGAAGCGAACGAAGCCGGCAACGGCCTCCTGCGAGCGCGGCAAATGCCCGTCGTCGTAGAACCGATTGCCGTAATCGAGGATCAGCAGCGGTTCGATTCCCCGCCGCCTCGCGCGATCGACGAACTGATCCCAGGCCGGCGGGATTCGGTAGACGCCCTTCGTGGTTTCCACGAACTTCCACCCGGTATCCGCTCGGATCGCATCCACACCGAGCTGGTGCGCCAGATCGAGCAATCCGGATTGCGCCGCCGGATAGTTGATCACGTGCGTGTTCACGCCCAGCAACACCTCACGCGCCGGGGCGGCATCGCCGAGCGACGCTGCCAGCAGCAACATCGCGCCCAGCCATCGGAGATTTCCGACCTTCATCTGGCGTTCTCCTCGATCTCGAATCGGCGCCGGTTCCGCGGCGAACCGCGACGAGACGAGCGATCGGCCGGCGCTACCGATCGTACCGGTAGTTCGCGTAGCCGTAGTTCCCGTAACCGACGGTGCCGAGTCGATGACCGACCTGGTTCATCAGGACGCCGCGCGGCCGGATACCGGCGTTCACCAGGCGCTTGACCGATTCCTCGATCTCACGCATCGGGTGCTCACCGGACTTCAGCACGAGCAGCGTCGTTCCGGCGAGCTTGCCGATGATCGCGGCGTCGGCCACCGCGAGCACCGGCGGGCTGTCGAGCAGCACGTAGTCGTGGCTCGCCGAGAGTTCGGCGATGAGCCGCGAGAAACGCTCGTGCATCAGCAGCTCGGTCGGGTTCGGTGGCGCGGGCCCGCGGGCAACGAACTGCAGTCCTTCCACGCCGGTCGGCTGCAGGACGGCCGCGAGGTCCACGTCGCCGGCGACGTAGTCGCTGACGCCGGGTTCCTGTGCAAGGTCGAAATACTGCTGCAGGTAGCCGCGGCGCAGATCGACGTCGACCACCGCCACACGCTTGCCGGACTGCGCCAGCACCGCCCCGAAATTGGCGGAGACGAACGACTTGCCGATGCCGGGCGCCGGACCGGTGAGCAGGATCACGTTGTTCGCGGCATCCATCATCGTGAAGTGCAGCGAGGTACGCAGGCTCCGCAAGGCTTCGACACCCGGATTCTGTGACGCCACCATCGCGAGCACGTGCGAGCCGTGCTCGCCGCGCGCGACCGCGCGTGCGATCTTGCGTTGCTCGGCGATGTACGGGATCGACACGAGCACCGAGAGCCCGAGCTCGCGCTCGATCTCACCCGGGTCGTCCACGCCGCGCAGCAACGCCCGCTGGATCACGACGTACACGGCACCGAGGAACGCGCCGAGCAGCAGTGCGATCGCGAGCACCAGCGCCTTACGCGGCGCCGCGCGCTTGAACGGCTTCAGCGCATAGTCGACGATGCGCACGCCGCCGACGGTGCCCGCCTTCGCGACCTGGAACTGTTCGGACGCGGTGAGCATCGCCGTGTACAACTGGCTCGTGACCTCGACGTTTCGCATCAGCGTGAGCACGTTCTGTTGAACGTCCGGCAACCGATCGATCTGGTGGTTGAGCGAGTCCTCCTCCTGCGCGACGAGGGCGATCTGCCGGTCGATCGCCCGGACGATCGGGTGCTCCGGGGTATAGAGACGCAACGCCTGGTCGCGCTGCTGGACGAGTTGCAGCCGGTCGGCCTCGAGTTGGACGTTCTGCTTCAGCGCAAGCTCGGTTTCGACGGAAATTGCGGGAGCGCCGTGCGCCTGTTGATAGCGTGCGAGCGCGGCCTGCGCGGCGTCCATCTTCGCCTTGAACGAGGGCAGTTGTGCCTGCAGGTAAGCGATCGACTGTTGCGCCTCGAGCGAGCGCCGACGAATGTCCTGGCGCAGGTACGCGTTCTCCAGCGAGTCGAGGATGCGCGTGATCCGATCCTTGTCGTAACCGTAATAGCTGACCTGTATGACGCCGGAGGACGACGTCAAGCTCACGTTGCCGAGCTGCTGCACCGCGAGTTTCTTCACGAAGTCCTGCAGCACGGTTTGCCGCGCGAGACGCGTGATCCGGAAGCGCTCGCCGGGCCGCGCGAGGAGCTGTCGAACCTCGATGTGCACGGGCCCGTAGAGCGTGGAGGCGCTTTCGGCTGCACCCACCCGCCCGTTGATCAACGCGTCACCGGCCGGGTCCTCGAGCCGGTAGCCGCCCCCGCCGGTCGCGGTCAAGGTGAACGGCTTGTCGTACCATCGCGCTGGCGCGCCGAAACGGTCGACCGCAATGTGCTCGCCGCCCCAGCCGAAACCGCCGAGGAACGGCGGGGCACCGACCGGCGCCGTTGCCAGCCGGTTCCAGCGCGCGATCGCGCGCCCGATGATCGGGAAATACCGCGGCTCCGCTTTGACCAGCAGATGCATCCGGTCGATCACCTGGTCGAGCACCAGCCGGCTCTGGATGATCTGCATCTCCGCTTCCGCCTGGACCGGCGAACCGAACAGCAGCGATCCGAGATTGCCCATCGAGGAGGTCATTGGGTTGCCGAGGGCCCCCGTCGCGCCCTGGTTCTGCTCGACCTGCACGATCCCATCCACGGTGTACACCGGGCGGGCGAAGATCAGGTACAACACCCCGAGTGCGAGCACCGACGCGGTGATCGCAGCCATCGTCCAGCGGCCGGCGTACAGGAGCTGCAGGATCTCCCGAAAGCTGATTTCGTCGCCGGCGCCGTGGAGTCGAGAAGAGGTCGACGGCGGCGGGACGACGCCGTTCAGGCGGGGTTCGGCGGACATCGCGTCAGAACCCCACCGTTTGTTTGAGCTCGAACACCGCGGTGATGGTCGGCAGCAATTGATTGATCACGGCGTTGTATTGCGCGAACTCGGTGGCTTGGACGTAGACGACGTCGCGCGGTCGCAGCGGGAACTGACCGGCGAGCAGCACCCCTTGCGGTGTGCTCATGTTGATCTCGTAGACGTCGGCCGCGACGCCGGGCTTCGCGTTGCTGGGGAGCCGGAATACCAGCACGCCGGAACCGCTGGCGCGGGTGTTGTCCAGCCCGCCGGCGTCGGTCAGCGCCTGGATCAGCGTCATCGTGTCCTGAGTCATCGCGAGCGGACGTTGCTGGGCGACCGCGCCGAGCATGAAGATCTGATCCGCGGACTGATCCGGCACGTGGATGATGTCGCCGGGCTCGAGTTCCAGGTTCGGCACCGGCCGGCTGCCCGACAGCAGTCCCGCGAGGTCGATGTGATAACGCACGCCGTTGCGCACCAGGATCGCGCGGCGCCGGCTCGCGCCCGGAGCGAGTCCGCCGGCCGCATCGATCGCCTGCAGCACACCCAAGGGAACGTTGCCGAGCGTGATCGTTTCCGGCCGGACGACCTCGCCGGTGATCTCGATACGCTTCGAGCCGTATTCGAGCACGCGCACGCTGACTTGCGGATCCTGGATGAGCTTGCGCAAGTGGGCGGTCAGGTACCGACGGACCGCTTCCACCGTCATTCCCGCGGCCTTGAAGCTCCCGACGTAGGGGTAGAATAAACTGCCGTCGCTCGAGACCAACTGACCGCTGAGCGCCGCGTTCTGGCTCTGCATCCCGGCCGGCGCGTTCAGTTCAGGGTGATCCCAGACGGTCACGTCGATCAGGTCGCCGGGCCCGATGCGGTAGTCCGGAGCGACCATCGACGGCAGCAGCGCCTTGAGCCTCGGCGCGCCCGACGGTGGCGCGTCGGCGGGCGCCTCGTGCACGAGCAGAGATGCGACGACCTGCGGCGTGATCGGAATCACCCGGTAATTCAGTCGTTGGCTCGCGGCCGTCGCGGCTTTCGATCCGCGCACGAAATACGGATGCTGCCCGGCAAGCCCCGGGTGCACGTTCATCCCCGGAATCAGCCAGGTGCAGCCGCTGGCGGCGAATAGCGCGAGCGGAATCAGCACGGCGCGCGCGATCGACCACGAGCACGTGCGGCGCAGAGCGCGCTTCCCGGATTCCCGAAATGCAAACGAATCGGCCGTTCCGACCCTCCGCGCTGACGTTCGCAACGATCGACTCCCTTCAGGCAGTGCCGCAATCAGTGGTGAAGTCTACCCGAACCGTTCGCGGCGCGGCATCCGAGTTTCCGGGTCTCGGGTGTTAAGATCGGCGGATCTCCAACCCGGAACGTTCGATGTTCGACTCGATTCTCGTCGTCTGCACCGGCAACATCTGTCGCAGTCCGATGGCCGAGGCGGTGCTGAAGGACCGCTTGCGGACGTCCCGAAAGCGGCTCGCGTCCGCCGGCACCGCCGCGCTCGTCGGTTACCCCGCGGACCCGCTCGCGCAGGCGGTGATGCAGGACCAAGGCCACGACCTCGGCGAGCATCGGGCGAGGCAGGTGAACGCCGCGCTCCTGTCGGCCGCGGACCTGGTGCTCGCGCTCGACGAAAGCCACCGACGCTGGATGGTCGAACAGTTCCCGCAGTTTCGCGGCCGCGTGTTCAAGCTCGGCAAATGGCGCGGCGACCGCGACGTCGCGGACCCGTACCGTCTGCCGCGCGAGGCGTTCGATCGCGCCTACCTCGACATCGTCGAGTGCGTGGACGACTGGGTGCCGCACCTGCTCGCCTGACGCAACGACTCGAACAGGGCGAGGTATTGCTCGATGAATGCATCCGCACGATGGCTTCTGGGCAGATCGCCATCGTTACTCCGCGGAATTGCCAGGGCGCGCTCCAACGCCGCCGCGACCCCGGCCGTATCGCCTGGCTCGACGAGCAACAACCGCTCGCTCGGGGGCGTGTCGCGGTAGAGATGCCGGGACACGACCGCCGGCAGGCCGACCGCCAGCGCTTCGAGAACGTTCAGCGGCTCTCCTTCGATGCGTGTCGTCGTGAATAGCATTGCATCGGCGGCATTCAGCCACGCCGGCATCGCCTCTCGTGACACGCCACCGGAAAAATGCACGAGATCGGCGATTCCAAGCGAGAGCGCCCGCTTCTGCAATGCCCGCCGCTGCGGGCCCTGGCCGACGATCAGATAACGCACGTCGCGGCGGCTTTGCGCCAGGAGCGCGAAGGCGCCGAGGCCCAAGGCAATGCCCTTCTGCCGCACCAGCCGGCTGGCGCAGATCACGACCTTGAGGTCCTCGCTCCAACCGATCGCCGCACGGATCGCCCGACCGGAGTCGCGATCGGGCCGGAAGTGGCTGGTATCGATGCCGTTGCGGATCACGTGCACGCGGCTTGGCGCCACGACACCGCGCGTGGGCCAAGCCGCCAGATCCCGCGCGACCGGGGCGCCGACCGCGACGATCGCGTCGAACTTCGGATACGCCCTCAGATCCTTGAAGATCCAGAAAATGTTGCGCAGGGATGCCAATACTCCGGTGACACTGCGCAAACGCCAGCGCGAGATCACCTCGCCCATCGACGTCCCGTGCGCCTGCATCACGAACGGCACCTGCGGAATCCGCTCGCGAAATCGCAGCAGTCCGAAACCGGCGGCGCTGACGCTGAAGAGCAAATCGCATTGCTCGATCAACTCCGCTTCGAATACGCGCCGCGTCGCGGTCCACCAGCCGAATCCATAGTGACGGCAGGACCGCCTGGCAAGCGCCCGGATCCGCACCCCTTCCTCTTCGAATGCGGCGGGTCGCCCGGGAATGGCCGCCGTCAGCACCGTGACCGACAACCCTGCCCGCACCAAGGCCCGCGCCAGATCCCACGCGACGGCCTGCATTCCGCCGATGTCGTGATGCGGCAGTATGCGCACCGGCATGACCACGTGCCGCACCGATCTCACGGCGACCATCGAGACCCGCCCGCCAACCCCCGATCCTCGAACCGGCCACGATGTCGACGCGCTAGCACGCGCCGTCGCCGCCGAGCACCACCCACGGCGTCTTCAGCAGGATGTAGCCGTCGAGTCGCAGCCCCCGATGGCGCACGTAATACACGTCGAGCGCGACTCGTCGCGAATAACCGATGTTGTTGCGGCCCTTGACCTGCCACAAGCCGGTGATCCCCGGCTTCACCGCGAGGTACGTCCTGAGGTGCCGCCCGTACCGGACCGTCTCCTCGCGCACGATCGGCCGCGGTCCGACGAGACTCATCTCGCCACGCAACACGTTCCAGAGTTGCGGGAGCTCATCCAAGCTCGTCCGCCGCAGGAACCGTCCCACCAGAGTGATCCGCGGGTCGTCGCGCAGCTTGTGGTCCCGCAGCCATTCCTCCTCGAGTTCCGGATGCCGATGGAGGAGTTCGCGCAGCCGGCGCTCGGCGTCCGGGAACATGCTGCGGAATTTCAGGCAATCGAAGGTCTTGCCGGCGCGGCCGATGCGCCGATGCCGGTAGATCACCGGGCCGCCTTGGCGGCGCAGCAGCAGCGCGATCACCGCGATCGTCGGCAGGAACACGACGCCGAGCGCGAGCGCGCCGGTCAGGTCCAGCACTCGTTTGATCGCCTCTTGCAGCGGCGAGGTGCGGACCGGCACCCGCTCGCGGTCGCGTCGCTGGCGATCCGGCGCCTCGGGCCGCGGTTCGACGCGCACCAGATGCGGACGAAATGCGCGCGCAACCGAACGGCTCGTCGGTGCTTGCGCCTGGGGTTCCTCATTCACCGGCCGTATCGCCAAGGGGGTCCCTCCTTCAATTCCCGCATCGGGGCCCGCGCCACCTGCCCGGGCGCGGGCGAAGCACCATAAGGTCCGGCCGATGATAATCGTTGACACCGGCCGAACTCCAGCCGGCGAAAGCCCGGATTGCTTTTTTGCGGCACGCCCGCGCGCCGCGGGAACTACC
>JAJYFF010000084.1 GCA_021785405.1 Pseudomonadota bacterium
CGCAATCAACGCTTCCCAGCGGCTGCGCGCCAGGTCGCTGTCGCCGCGGACCGCGGCCGCGAAACCGCCGTACAGCAACGCCTGCGGGTCGGTCGGCGCCATCGTGACCGCCTGTTCGAAGAGTTGCGCGGCTTGCGGCGTGATCACGCCGCCGGCTTGCAGGCTGAGCGCTTCACCGTAGCCGATCGTCGCTTGGAGACTCTTTCCCCGGCTGAGCGTGAGTGCCCGGTCGAACGCCATGATCGCGTCGTCCAAGCGGCCGACCGCGATGTAGGACCGTCCGAGCATCAACCACCCCGGCAGGTCACCCGGGTCGTGCCGCAGGTGACGCTCGAGCTTCGCGATCATCGCGGCCACCGCGGGGCTCACTGGCGCCTGCGCCGTGTGCGCTGGCGACCAGTTCCAGTTCGACCAGGTCTCGTAGAGTCCGCCGGCGGCGCCCACCATCAGCACCGCGACGACCGCGACGATCACGCGATTGCGGGGTTCCTTCAGCAGCGGCATCGCGACCAACGCGACCGCGATCGCGGTCATCACCGCGACGATGATCAGGAAAGAAGCCATTATGGCGTGGGTCCGGTGTCGGGTTCTTCGTCGAGCGGCATCTTCGAGCGGGCACGGACGATACGATAGACCACGATGCCTCCGATCAGCAGGAATGCGAACGGCGCGCCCCAGATGAACACCGTCTTCGCGTCGACCGGCGGATCGTACAGCACGAATTCTCCGTACCGGTCTTTCATGAAACGATAGATCTGCGCGTCCGTCTTGCCCGCGAGCAGCATCTGCCGCACCTCGGCCCGCAATTCCGCCGCGAGTTCCGCGTCGGAATCCGCAACCGTTTCGTTCTGGCAAACCAGGCATCGCAGCCGATGCGTGATGTGCTCGTAGCGGGCCTGCAGCGCGGGATTCGCGAGTTCGCCGTCGACGTAGCCCCCGGTGGCGCGCGCGATCGGCGTGCCGAGCAGCAGCGCCGCGAGCGCGGCGCCGGCGATGGCCGCCGCCAGCGGCCGAGCGGCCCTCATGCACCGCCCCGGCGCGCGGCCTCGATGCGCGGCAGGAACTCCCGGTTCCACACTTGCATCGTCATCGGCGCGATGTGCTTGAAGACGATTCGGCCCTTGCGGTCGACGAGATAGGTCTCCGGGGCCCCGTAGACGCCCCAGTTGATCGCGACGCGTCCGTTCTGGTCGAAGCCCACGCCGGAATACGGGTCGCCGAGTTCCCGGAGCCACTCCTGCGCGCGCGCGCGATCGTCGTTCCAGTCGAGACCGAGGATCGGTACGACGTGCTGCTGCGCGATCTCGAGCAGCGTGTGCTGCTCCTCGCGGCAGGCTTCGCACCAGGTCGCCCACACGTTGAACACATACACGTGCCCCGCGAGCGATCGATTGCTCACGGTGCGGTTCGGATCGAGCACGTCCGTGAGGGTGAACTCGGGCGCCGGCTTGCCGATCAGCGGCGATGGCAGGTAGTGCAGATCACGCTTCGGATTCAAGCCGATCGCGAACAGCACGAGCAAGCCGACGAACGCGATCACCGGCAGGAGATACTTCCACATCACGCGACCCCTGCCGAGGGCTTCGGATCGGGCCCGGGCGCGCGCGCCGCGCGCTCATCCGCGGTCGCCGGCACCTTCACGCGGTAGCGCCGGTCGCTCGCGCTCACCGCGCCGCCGAGCCCCATCAACAGCGCGCCGAGCCATACGTAGCGCATCAAGGGTTTGTACTGGATCCGCAGGCTCCATGCGCCGGCGCCGAGCGAGTTGCCCATCGCGACGAACAGATCACGTCCCCAGTTGAACGTGATCGCGGCGTGGCTGTTGTCGATCTGTTGCACGACGAAGTGACGCTTCTGCGGCGTCAGGGTCGCGACCGGCCGGCCGTCGTGGGTGATGTCGAAGGTCCCCTGCACCGCTTCGTAGTTCGGTCCGAACACCGGCTGCGTCGACACGAACGTGACGTCGTATCCGCCGATCGAGAAGCTCTGACCGGGCTTCAGCGCGACGTCCTTGTCGATCTTGAAGTTCGACACCGTGCTCACCGCGATCGCGAACATCCCGACGCCGATGTGGGCGATCGTCATGCCGACGAGCGCGGTCGTGAGCGCTTGACGCTGCCGGATCCGCCGCAGCGGCTCGAGGAGCGAGGACAGGATGATCCAGATCCCGAACGTCATCCCCGCAAGACCGGCCCAGGGCAAGGAGCCGTAGCCGTAGCGCAGGATCACGAACGCGAGTCCGACGCCGACCGCGAGCAGGATCCAGATCGGCTTCCCGGAGGCCGTGAGCTTCCCGCGCCGCCAGGCCGCGTGCATCCCGACCGCGAGGAACCCGAGCATCGGCAGCATCGGCACCAGGAACATCAGATTGAACACCGGCGGCCCGACCGAGATCTTGCCGATCCCGAGCAGTTCGTAGAACAGCGGCGCGAGGGTTCCCCAGAGCACGAGACCGGCCGCCGCGACCAGCAGCACGTTGTTCACCAGCAGGAAGAACTCCCGCGAGAACAGCTCGAACCCGCCCGGCACGTAGAGCTTCGGCGCGCGCCACGCGTACAAGCCGAGCGAACCGCCGACCGTGACCGCGAGTCCCGCGAGGATGAACAGCCCCCGCCGCGGATCGGTCGCGAACGAGTGCACCGAGACCAGCACGCCGGAGCGCACGAGGAACGTCCCGATCAACGAGAGCGAGAACGTGAAGATCGCCAGCAGCAGCGTCCAGCTCTTGAAGATCCCCCGCTTCTCGGTGACGCTCAGGCTGTGGATCAGCGCGGTGCCGACCAGCCACGGCATGAACGAGGCGTTCTCGACCGGATCCCAGAACCACCAGCCGCCCCAACCGAGCTCGTAGTACGCCCACCAGCTGCCGAGCGTGATGCCGACGGTGAGGCAGATCCAGGCCGCGAGCGTCCACGGGCGCGTCCACTTCGCCCAGGACTGGTCGAGCCGGCCCTCGATCATCGCGGCGACCGCGAACGCGAACGCCACGGAAAAGCCCACGTACCCCGTGTAGAGCATCGGCGGATGGATCGCCAGCGCGAAGTCCTGCAGGATCGGATTGAGGCTCGCCCCGTTCGGCGCCGCCGGGATCAGGCGCGTGAACGGATTCGAGGTCCACAGCGTGAACAGTTGAAACCCCGTGCTCACGAGCCCGAGCACGCCCAGGACGCGCGACGAGAACGTCGCTGGCAGCCCGCGGCTGAACGCCGCGACCGCGAGGTTCCAGACCGACAGGATCAGGATCCACAGCAGGAGCGATCCCTCGTGCGCGCCCCAGACCGCGGTGATCCGGTAGAACAACGGCAACTGCGTGTTGGAGTTGTTCGCGACGTACAGGACCGAGAAATCGTTCACGACGAACGAATAGACCAGGCAGCCGAAGCTCATCGCGACGAACACGAATTGCCCCGCGACCGCCGGCCGCGCGACCGCGCTCCATCCGGGCTTGCCGAGCCATGGGCCCACGAGACCGAAGAAGGCCTGCGCCGCGCTGAGCAGCAGCGCGAGAATCAACGCGAACATCCCGAGTTCCGGAATCATCTATCCTCCTATCCTCGCGGGTTCGGGGCCGCGCCCGCGCCCGCGGCGGCGGCCCCCGCATTCTTCTTCAACGAGGCCGCGATTTCCGGCGGCATGTATTTCGAATCGTGCTTGGCGAGCACCTCGTCGGCGACGAACACGCCATTCGGGCCGAGTTGCCCGTGCGCGATAATCCCCTGTCCCTCGCGGAACAAATCCGGCAGCACGCCGGTGTACACGACCGGTACCTGATGCGCGTAGTCGGTCAACACGAAATGCACGGTCATGTCGCCGGGTTTGCGGCGGACGCTGCCCTTCATCACCAAACCGCCGATCCGGAAATCCTTGTCGGCGGGCGCCTTGCCGAGCGCGACCTGGGTCGGCACGTAGTAGAAGCTGATGTCCTGGCGGCCCGCGACGACCGCGAGCGCGACCGACGCGGACACCCCCGCGAGGATACCGAGGACCACCCACAGGCGCTTGCGACGCGGCGTCATGACTCTTCGCTCCTCGCCATCTGGATCGCGCGACGCACGCGCAGCAGGGCCCGCGCGTGATGGCGCCGCGCGGACCAAATGTTCCAGGCGAGGATCGCGAGCGCGAAGCCGATGCTCGGCCAGACGAACCGCGCGTACCCGCCCATAGCCCAAAATCCGCTCCGGATCATGCCGCGACCACCTCTCGCACCCAGGTCGACTGGCGCTCGCGACTCAGGATCTCGGCGCGCACCCGCACGCACAGAACGGCGCCGAAGAAGCACATGAAGCCCGCCAGCATCGCGAGCAACGGCCACAGCATGCTGCCCGGCATCTCCGGCTTGCCGAGGCGCATCACCGTGCCCCCTTGGTGCAGGGAATTCCACCAGTAGACCGAGAAATGCACGATCGGCACGTTCACGACGCCGACGATCCCGAGCAATGCGGACGCGCGATCGCCGCGATTCGGGTCCTCGAAGGCCTTGCGCAAGGAGATCACCCCGAAATACAGGAACAGCAGGATCAGCTCCGAGGTGAGCCGCGGATCCCACGCCCAATAGGTGCCCCACATCGGCCGACCCCAGAGCGAGCCGGTCACGAGCGCCGACAGCGTGAACGACGCGCCGATCGGTGCCGCTGCCGCAGCGACCGCGTAGCCGACCTTGATGCGCCAGATCAGCGCGACGGCGCCGGCGACGGCCATCAGGGTGTAGCCGAACAGCGAGAGCCAAGCGCTCGGCGCGTGCACGTAGATGATCCGAAACGCATCCCCCTGCTGGTAATCCGGCGGGGCGAACACGAGGCCGTCGACGAGTCCGTAGCCGATGAGGATGACCGCGGCGAACGCGAGCCAGGGCGCCCAAGCGGCGGCGGTGCGGTACAGATGCGGCGGAGACGCCAACCGATGAAACCATGTCCACATGATCGCTTGTCAACCGCCTTTCGTCATTCCAGCGTGATCCGCAATGCAGCAGACGCCGCCAGCGGACCCAGACTCGTCGTGAACACGCACAGTGCGCCCAGAAAGTACAGCGCACCGGCCGGGTCCTCGCCACCGATGGCGCGGTCCGTCGCGCTCGCGCCGAAGATCAGCAGCGGCATCGCCAGCGGCAGCACGATCAACGACAGCAAGACCCCGCCGCGGCGCAGTCCGACCGTCAGCCCGGCGCCGATCGCGCCGAGCCAGCTGAGCGTCAGTGTACCCAAGGCGAGACTCGCGAGCATCGTCGGCAACGCCCGCTCCGGCACCGACAGCGCGGTCGCGACCAGCGGCGACATCGCGACCAGGGCCGCACCGCTCACGAGCCAGTGCGCGATGGTCTTCGCGACCACGATCGCGCCCAACGGTTGTGCTGACAGCGCGAGTTGCTCCAAGGTTCCGTCGTCGGCGTCCGCCTTGAACAAGGTCTCCATGGACAGGAGCGAGGCGAGCAGCGCCGCGACCCACAGCACGCCCGGCGCCATCGCGCGCAACATCGAGCTCAAGGGGCTCAGGGCGAGCGGGAACAACGTGGTGACGATCAGGAAGAAGACCAGCGGTTGCAGCAGCTGGTCGGGACGACGGAAGCCAAGGCGCAGCTCCCGGGTCAACACCAGCCAGATCCCGCGCGCGACGCCGACGTTCATGCGGCGAGCTCCAACCGTGCGACCGCGCCGGCGAGCGGCAGCGCGTGATGGGCCACGACGAGCGCGATTCCGCCCGCGCCCGCGTGCTCGTCGAGCAGCGCCGTCAGGAGTTCGCCACCTTTCGCGTCGAGGTTCGTGTACGGTTCGTCGAGCAACCACAGCGCCGAGCGCATCGCGAGCACCCGCGCCATCGCGACCCGCCGCCGCTGCCCCGCCGAGAGCACCCGGGCCGGCAGATCGGCACATGGCCCCACCCCGGTCCGCTCGAGCGTTGCGCGCAGTTCCTCGTCCGCCACGCGCCGTTTCAGGCCCACCGCGTAGCGCAAATTCTCGAGCGCGGTCAGATCGCCCTTCAACGCGGCTTCGTGCGACGCGTAGGTCATCGCACGCTGGTAGTCGCTGCGGATCGTCTCGATGGCCTCGGTGCCCCAGCGCACGACCCCGCTCTCCGGACGCAGCAACCCGCACAGCACCCGCAGCAAGGTGGTCTTGCCGGTGCCGTTCGGTCCATACACATGCAGCAGGCGTCCCGGCTCCGCGGCGAAGCTGACGCCTCGCAGCACGTGTCGGTCGCCTCGCCAAACGTGGATCTTCTCGGCCGTCAATCCGGCGGCCGGTTCATGCATCGCGAAGGACGCCTTTCATGGGGGCGCGAGCTTAACTAAATCAAGTGCTTGAAGCCACCACGGGGATGTACGGATGCGCGCCCGGGGGCGATCCCGCTAGGATACCGGCCACCGGGGCCGGTACACTCGGTGCCCGCGTGCCCCGGTGGCGAAATCGGTAGACGCAACGGACTTAAAATCCGTTGGCCGCAAGGCCATGCCGGTTCGAGTCCGGCCCGGGGCACCAATAAAAACAACTAGTTACAGTTTCACCGTGGCTTCGCGCAGTCGCCGTGGCACACATTTGGCACACACTCTACCCTATCGCTTGTATAGTCGCGGCGAGACTCGGCACAACGCGGCACAAAAGGGGCGCAATCATGGCGACGATTCAGAAGCGCAAGGGCAAGCAAGGGACCAGCTACCGCGTGATGGTCCGCCACCGCGGGCAGGAAACGGTTTATCGCACATTCGACCGACTGCTCGACGCGCGCGCCTTTGCGGCCAAGGCAGAAACCGCAGTCAATGAAGGCATGGCCGGCCCGGTACGCGCGGCACAGCGGTACACACTCGGCGACGCGATCAAGAAGTTTCGCGAGTCGGTCCTAGCGCACCGCGACGACAAAAGCACGGCACCAATGTACGACTACTGGACCAAGCGCCTCGGGCACGTCCGCCTCGCGCGCGTCACTTCCGACATGATCGCCGACGCCCGCGACGCGCTACTTAAAAGGCAAAGCCGGTACGGCAAGCCGCTCGCGCCCGCGACCGTGAAGCTCTACCTCGAAGCCCTTAGCGCCGTGTTCAAGACTTGCCGCAAGGAATGGCGCTGGACCGCCGCTAATCCCGTCAGTGACGTGACCAGGCCGAAGCTACCCAAGGGCCGCGACCGATACCTGACCGACGCCGAGCGGACCTCTCTGCTCGCCGAGTGCGCGAACGATTCGGACTCACGGCTGCGCCCGTTCGTGCTGCTCGCGATCAGCACGGGCGCCAGGGCCGGCGAGTTGACCGGCTTGACATGGGGTGACGTGGACCTCGATCGCGGCGTGGCGACGCTCAGGGACACGAAGAACGGGGACATGCGCGCCCTTCCGATCAAGGGCGCCGCGCTCGACGCGATCAAAGCGATGAAGCCCAAGGAAGTCGGGCGCGATGTCCACGTTTTCGCCGGCCCCGCCGGTCCGGTATTCGCCTACGCCAAGCCCTTCAACGCCGCGCGCGACCGCGCCGGCATCAAAAACTTCCGCTTCCACGACTGCCGGCACAGCGCCGCCTCATACCTTGCGATGAACGGCGCAAGTGCCAGCGAGATTGCGGCGGTACTCGGCCATCGCACGCTGGCAATGGTCAAGCGATACGCCCACCTATCCGATGGTCACGTCGGCGGCGTAATCGAGCGAATGAACGAGAAGATATTTCCGAAGGTGGCGGCAATCGAAGCGGAAGAATCAGCGGCGATTTGATAGCGCCCACACTTTCCGGATAGTGGGCACCGTGGGATCGCGCGGATTTGATTGGCCGAACACTTAATGCAAAAGTGAAAGCATGGATATTTGTGTAAGTCGCCCTCGTTAGGGTGACGGCGCGTAATTTGTACATCCACACACTTTATGCAAAAGTGAAAGCATGGGTTTTCGTGTAGGTCGCCCCTGTCGTGTTGAGGGCGCGTGGTTTGTTAGTACCAACCAGTAGTGTCCCAACGTTGAAGGGGACGATGCGTCTAAGTTATTGAGCATGATACAGAAACTGCCATATTTTCTTGGTCTCGATTTGAACATCGATGCACCCTCGCGCACCGTGACCGCGGTCCCCGCCGCGGAGTCGATCGATGCACCAAGGCCAGCTCGTTTTCTCGCAGTTGATGCGTCATCTTCCGCTGACGACGTTCCGGCGGTGCGTGGCGCGTTATGCCGGGGAGCACAAGATCAAAAGCTTCTCGTGTCTGGACCAGTACCTGTGCATGGCCTTCGCGCAACTGACTTATCGAGAGAGTTTGCGGGATATCGAGGCGAGCCTTCGAGCCCAAGCAGCCAAGCTCTATCATCTGGGGAT
>JAJYFF010000085.1 GCA_021785405.1 Pseudomonadota bacterium
CCGCGGGGTCCCCGCGCGCGCGCGCCACGCGCGCCCCGAGAGGATCCCGAGCGCCGCGAACACCGCGGTCGACGCGCCGACCGCGCTGTAGCTCGCCGGGGCGATCGCGACCTCGACGAGGTTCGCGAACGCGCCGGCGACGAGAATCCCGAGCCACGCGAGCCCGCCGCCGAGCTGCCGGCTCACGAGCATGCCCGCGGCGATCCCGAACAGGAGGTTGCCGAGCAAATGCTCCGGACCCAAGTGCAGGGTGAGCGAGGTGACCGCCCGCCACCACTCGCCGCGACGCCCCGGCGACGCATCCACCGCCCCCGCATCGAGCCAGTCGACCCCGAGGAACGAGCGGCCCACCGCATAGGCGACCGCCAGCAGCACCGCGCCGTACAGGATCGCGCCGAGGGCACCGCCGCCGCGCACCGGCCCGTCGGCCGCCCCCGCCTCGCCGGCCCCGCCCTCGGCGAGGGACTGCTCGATCTCGCGGCGCACCAGGGCCGCTTGCGAGACCGGGGCCCACAGTTCGCAGCCCCCGTCCGCGTCGAGGCACGCAAAGGGCAGGCCGGCGGCCTCGAGCACGACCCCGAAGTCGCGCGCGGCACGCCGCGACCCGTGCCACACCGCGACCCAGCGGCGGCCCGGATCCGGGTCGTCGACGAAGGGTGGGCGCTCGAACAAGCGTTCCGGTCGTGACACGTGGCGCGAGACTCCCCGAGCGAGTCCGCTCAGGTCGTGCGCAGTCGGGAGAGGATCCGATAGACCCTGAGGACCTTCGGCACGTAGGCCTCGGTCTCCTGGAACGGCGGGATCCGCCAGCCGCTGCGCTCGACCGCGTCCTCGCCGGCATTGTACGCCGCGAGCGCGAGCGGCAGGTTGTTCCCGAACCGATGCAGCAGATCCCGCAGGTACAACGCGCCGGCGTGCACGTTCTGGCGCGGGTCGAACGCGTTCGTGACCCCGTAGCGCCGCGCGGTCTGCGGCATCAACTGCATCAGCCCGATCGCCCCGGCCCGCGAGACCGCCGACGCATTGAATCCCGACTCGACGACGATCATCGCCCGCAGCAGCGCCGGCGCGACCGCCGCTTGCGCGGCGGCGCGGTCGATCAACGGATCGTAGCGCGACGCGCGGGCGAGCAGCGCCGGATCGTAGGCGGCGCCGCTCTCGGTGCGCCCGGTGAGGTGCAGTTGGATGATCGAGATCGAGTACCGCGTGCCGTTGGGCGGAATGTCGGTGAAGTGTCGCACCCCCGCCGCGTCGACGAACGTATAGATGTGCCCGCGCGCGAGCGCGCCGGGCGCGGCGGCGACCAGCGCCAGCAGCGCGAGCGCCGGGATCGAGGACGCACGGTTCATCGGTTCGGATCTCCCACCGCGCGAGCTTACCCGCGCCCGCCCGCGGCGGACTTTGAACCCGGTCAAGGATTCGGCTCAGGGAACGGCGCGACGAGGTCCGGATCGTCGTTGCGCGGGGAGTTCACGCGCGCACTCACCGGATGCGCGCGCATCGCCGCATCGGGGTACGGCACGAGGACCGCGTGCGCGGCCGCGGCGCCGCCCGCGAGCCACGCTCGCTCGGCCTCGCGCGCGAGGATCGCCGGCATCCGCGGCTTCGCGTTGTGGATCCGCGATAGCAAGGCGTTCGCGGCCATCGTGACGATCGTGAACGACTCGACCACGGTGCCGTCCTCCGCGACCGAACGGTCCCACAAGCCCGCGAACGCGAAGATCGGTCGGTCCGCGAGCGCGATGAAGTACGGTTGCTTCGAACCGTCGGGGTTCACGTGCCACTCGTAGAAGCCCTGCGCGGGCACGAGGCAGCGCTGGGCGCGGCGCCACGGACCGCGGAAGCTCGGACTGGTCTCGAGCGTCTCCAGCCGCGCGTTGAAGGTCGCGTAGCGGCCCTCTTGCCCCTTCGCGAAGAACGGCACGAGACCGAAGCGCAGCTCATCGAGGCGCGGCGCGCCCTCGAGCCAGCGGATCACCGGCGCCTGCTGCGACGGCGCGACGTTGTAGTGCGCGCGGAGCCCGCGACCCGCGCGCGGCAAGTCGAATGCCCGCTCGATCGCCGCGTCGTCGGGACTCACGTAGCGGCCGCACACGACGCCGTTACCCCTCGAGTCGGTCCGCGAGTCGATCCGCGAGCCGGCCGCGCAGCACCGCGGCCTTCACCGCGAGCGGCCAGAGCGCGTGCAGCGGGATCGCGCGCAGCGGGCTCACCGGGATCGCGAGCTCCGCGCGCGGGTCGATCGCGCGGCGCGCGAGCTCGGCGCCGAGCGCACTCGCCAGCGCGACCCCGCGGCCGTTGTAGCCGAGCGCGATCAGGATCCCGTCCGCCGGCTCGTGCAGGTGCGGATAGTGGTCCCAGGTCATCGCGATCCGTCCGCCCCAGGCGTGCGTCCACGCGGTCGCGCCGAGCGCCGGCCAGAGCCGGCGCGCGTACGCGGTGAGGTGGCCGAGCTCGGTCGGCGCTGTGACTTCGCGCAGCGGACCGCGCCCGCCGATCAACAAGCGGCCGGCGGCGTCGACCCGGGTGTACACGGTCACGAGGCCGCTCTCGTAGAGCACCGACCGGCCCGGCAGGATCCGCGCGGCGATCGCCGCGGGCAGCGGCGCGGTCGCGGCGATCTGACTGAACACCGGGATCACCGAGCGGCGCAGCCGCGGCCACAGCGCGTCGCTGTAGCCGTTGGTCGCGATCACCACGCGGCTCGCGACGACCTCGCCGCGGGCGCCGCGCGCGCGCCAGCCGCCGGTCACGCGTTCCAACGCGTCGATCCGGGTGCCCCCATGGATCCGCGCGCCCGCGGCGATCGCCGCGCGGGCGAGCCCGTGCGCGTAGGACAAGGGATTGAGGTCGCCGCCGCGGCCGTCGAACATCGCGCCGCGATAGCGCTCGGTGCCCGTCGCGGCCGCGACCGCGTCGCGATCGAGGAATCGGACCGGCGCGCCGCGCGCGATCCACTGCGCCGCCGTCCGCTCGACCGCGGCGACGTGCCGACGATGCGCGGCCGCGCGCAAGGTGCCGTTGCGACGGGCATCGCAGCGGATCCCGAGGCGTTCGATCAGGGAAAACGTGAACGACGGCGCACCGCCCGCGAAGTCGTTGAGCGCGCGGCCGCGCACGGCGCCGAACCGCCGTTCGACCTCGTCCGGGTCACGCTTGAGTCCGGGGTTCACCTGGCCGCCGTTGCGCCCCGAGGCCCCGAAGCCGATCGTCTCGGCATCGACGACGATCGCCGCGACGCCGCGCTCGGCGAGATGCAGTGCGGTGGCGAGGCCGGTGAACCCGGCGCCGACGACGAGCACGTCGCCGCGCGCGCGGCCCTCGAGGGGCGGCGCGCGCGGCGCGGGCTCAGCCGTTTCCGCGTAGAGCGTCGTTCAGAACCTCTGCCCGAACTTCACGCCGATGGTGCGCGGCTGGTTCGGCACGTTGTAGATCGCGACCGAACCGCAGGTCGCCACGTCGCATTCGGAGAAGCGATCGAGCACCGCGCGCTTGTCGAACGCGTTGTTCACGTACAGATCCGCGTGCCAGTTGCTCTTGTCGATCCCGAACGAGAAGTCCGCGAGCGTATACGCGGGTTCCCGACCGAGATCGTTCCGCGCCACCATCCGCAGGTCCGCCCAGCGCGACCCGACGTACACCGCCGAGCCCTGCACGTTCGCGTGCAAGGAGCCCAGCATGAACGTGTAGCGCGCGGTCACGTTGCCCTTGAACTTCGGCGTGACCGGCAGCTGCTGGCCGTTCGGCGCGTACTGCTCGTAGCTCGTGCCGGGGTAGCACTGCGCCCCGGTCGGATCCGCGCAATATTCCTGGGTCAGCTTCGCGTCGAGGTACGCGAGTCCGCTCGTCAGGGTGAGCGCCCGGGTCGCACGCCAGGCGACGTTCGTCTCGATACCCTTCACGTCCGCCGCGCCCGCATTGGCGATGATCGTGAGCGCGTTCTCGCCGAGGTACGCGAACTGGAAGTCCTTCCACTTGTCGTAGAACAGCGCACCGTTCCAGCGGAAGCGGTTGTCGTCCCACTGCGTCTTCCAGCCGAATTCCCAGTTGATCAGGTAGTCCGGCTTGTACGGCGGCAGCTTGCCGCCGCCGTTGCGGTTCACGCCGCCCGGCCGGAAGCCCTTCGAGTAGGTCGCGTAGACCAGCTTGTTCGCCGAGATTTTGTAGGTCAGGTTGAGCTTCGGCGTGATCCCCGAGCCCGTGCTGCGGCCGTTGAGGTCGGAGCACGGCGCGTTGCGCCACGGCAGATTCGGGTACGGGCAGGTCGCGACGCCTTCGTGCGAGCTGAACGTCGCCGCGAACCCGTAGAACCCGTCGAGCGTGTTGTCGAACGTATAGTAGCGCGCGCCCGCGGTGCCGGTCAGCTTCGGTGTGAAGCGGTAAGAGAACTCGGCGAACAAGGCCTGGTCGCGATCGACGCGCTCCTGGTCGGTGAGCCACAGCGAGCCCGGCCAGCCCGGGATCGACAGGCTCGTCGCGAGCGGATCGTTGTTGTTGTCGATCCGGTAGTTCTGCATGATCTCGTGGACTTGACGCTGCACGAACGCGCCCGCCGTGAAGTAGAACGGCTCGCTCTTCGGCGACGTGACCCGCAGCTCATTGCTGAGCTTGGTGTAGTGATCGTTGCCGTAGATCTGCTGCGCCGGGTTGATCACGTTGCCGGCGTTGTCGACGAAGTACGCGCCGTACCCTGCGAAGCTGTACGCGAGATCGTAGGCCAGCGAATAGTCGGTGTAGTCGCTGTGCTCGTGGGTGTTGCGGGTGAGCCAGGCGCCGGCGTAGACCAGGTCGAACCCGTGGATCTTGCCCTTCACGGTGAGCGCGGTCTGCGTCCAGCTGTCGTGGACCGTGTCCGGCGAGAAGTGCGCGACCTTGAGGTCGCCGAGCTTCGGATCGTACGCGAAGTTGCCGTTGGTGTCCGCCACCTGACCCATCACGGTCGGCAGGATCGTCCAGTTGTCGTTCAGGTCGATCGCGAACTCCGCGCGGCCGCCCTTGATGGTGACGTCGTTGTAGTTGTTCTTGACCTGCGACGCGTTGTCGTACGGGATCGTGGTGCCATTGGGTCCCTGGAACTGCACCGTCTCGTGCACGTTGTCGATGAAGCCCGCGTCCTTCTCGTACCAGCCGACCAGGCGCACCGCCGCGATGTCCGCGATCGGCAGGTTCACGAAGCCCTCGGCCGTGTAGCCGACGCCGCCGTGATCGACCGAGTTGCCGTCGAGGTCGTAGCCGGCCTCGAACTTATGCACGTCGGGCTTGTTCGTGATGATGCGGATCGTGCCCGCCTCCGAACTCGCGCCGTACAGCGTGCCCTGCGGCCCGGCGAGCGACTCGACGCGCTGGATGTCGTAGATGTGGATGTTGAGGTTGCCGTCGATCGTCGTGACCGGCTGCTCGTCGAGGTACATGCCGACCGACGGCAGCGATCCGGAGTGGTTGCCGTCGCCGCCGCTCGCGATGCCGCGCATGTAGGTGTGCTCGAACGACGGCCCCTCGACTTCCTGGAACGACACCGTCGGCAGGTACTTCACATACTGGTTGAAGTCGGTCACGTGCAGCCGTTGCAGCTCGCGCGTGTCGAACGCCTGGATGCTGACCGGCACGTTCTGCAGGTTCTGCGCGCGCTTCTCGGCGGTCACGATGATCTCGGCGAGCGCACCGCCGTTGTCGTTCGCCGCGGCACCCGCGCCATTCGCATCGGCCGCGTAGGCCGTGTGCATGCACAGCAGTAGCGCCGACGCCACAGGCGCCGAGGCCACCGCGAGCGCCCCGCGACGGGCGATCGAAATCGCCTTATGCTGTTGATTTCGCTTCAATTTTCGTTGACGGCTACGGGTCATCTCGTTCTTTCCCCTGTCGCAGGTACGCACCAAAGCCGGCGATTATGCCATAAAACGGCCAACTCGCACCAAGCTCAAAATGACGGCGTCGCCGGGTAGGCGGCGAGCACCGGCCCGAGCGCGCGCTTCAGCGGGTCGAGCCAGGGCTCGTAGTGACGCCATTGCTCGAGCCCGGCGCGGTAGATCGGCTGCCGGACTTGCTGAGCGCTCGCGGTGCGCACCGCCCGCTCGGTCTCGTAGAAGCGCAAGGTCCCGGCCTCGAACGGCAAACCGAGGTACGCGAGCAGTCGCCGCACCTCGCCCTCCGTGTCCTCGATGAGCCGTTCGTAGTGCACCCGGTGCACCCGCCCCGGCAGCACCGCGTCGAAGTGCGCCATCAACTCCACGTAGTCGTGGTAGTAGCGCCCGAGATCGGTCAGGTCGTAGGTGAACCCCTGGCCGCGCGCGAAGTGCTGCTTGAAGCACGAGAAGCAACAGCCGAGCGGGTGGCGCCGCGCATCGATGATCTTCGCGTTCGGCAACGCGAGGTGGATCAAGCCGAGGTGCACGAAGTTGTTCGGCAGCTTGTCGACGAAGTACGGCGCGCCGCGGCGCCGCTGGATCCGCGTCTGTTCGAGATAGCGTTCCCCGAGCGCGCGGCAGGCGTCCGCATCGAGCGCGGCGAGCGCCTCCGGATAGCCGGGATCGCCGTCCCGCTTCCCGTAGAACGGCCGCGCGAGCGCCGGGATGTCCGGCAGCTCCATCGTGCCCTCGATCGCCGAGTGGCTCGACAGGATCTGTTCGATCAGCGTCGAGCCCGCGCGCGGCAAGCCGACGACGAAGATCGGGTCCGGCGCCGCGCAGCCGAACCCACGGCGCGCGGCGAAGAACTCGGCCGTGAAGAGCCGCTTCGAGCGGCGCACGTGATCGCTGAGTTCCTCGGCCGAATAGCGCAGCGCGGCGCGGCGCACGCGGTTCCCGGCCGCGTACTGCGTGAACGACTCCGCGTAGTCGCCCGTGTCCTCGAGCGCCTTGCCGAGCGCGAAGTGCAGGTGGAAGCGATCCTCGTCGGCGAGATCCGCGCGCGCGAGCTGCGCGCGCATCGCGGCGATCTCGGTCGGTGCGAATCGCACCGTCTTCAGGTTCGCGAGACTCCAGTACGCCTCGCCCAAGCTCGGCCGCAGCGCGACGCTGCGCCGATACGCCGCCGCACTGTCGGTTTCGCGGCCACCGGTCTTGAGCGCGTGCCCGTAGCTCATCCAGATCTTCGGCAGGGCCGGATGCCGCGCGAGCAGCTCGTCGTAGATCTCGATCGACTGCGTGACGTCGCCGAGCCGCACCAGGATCGCCGCCTGCAGGTTGCGATAGCCCGGGTTGTGCGGATCCTTCGCGAGCAGCGCGTCGATCTGGCGCAGCGCGGCCGCCTCGTCGTTCTGTCGGTGGAGCACGAGCGCGTACTGCTGGCGTGCCTCGTCGAAGCTCGGGTTGAGTTCGAGGCAGCGCTCGAGCAGCGTCGCCGCGTCGCGATAGCGCCGCAGCCGCGCGGCGACCTCGGCGAGCATCCGGATCGCAGCGACGTCGGTCGGATGGCGCTTCAAATGAGCGCGCAACAAGGCCTCGGCCCGCGGCACGTCGTTCGCGCACAGCGCCGCGGCCGGCGCGAGCAAGCGCGGGTCCTGGGTCGCGGCCTGGATCTGCCGCGCGTACGCGGCATCGGCACCGGCCGTGTCGCCGCTCTCGAACAACAGGTCGCCGAGCGTGCGCCACGCGTCGACGAGGTTCGGCTGCAGCGCGACCGCGCGCCGCAGCGCCGCGATCGCGCCCGCGGAATCGGCGAGCGCGCGCCGCGCCTCGCCGAGGTACGCGAACGCGAGCGGGTGGTTCGGCGCGACCCGCAGCACCTCCGCCGCCTGCTCGGCCGCGAGCGTCGGATCCGTCGAGAGCAGGCGTGCGGTGTGCCGGAGCGCGGTGTCGACCGAGCCGACCGGGGCGGCGGCGTTCGCGCTCCGCGGATCGCGGTCGGATGCGTTGGACATCCCGGCAAGAATACCCGGACTGCGGCCCGACCGGCTACACTCGATTGGAACCCATTCCACGGAGTCCGCCCACCATGACCGTCCGCGAAAATCGCCGCATCGTCCTCGCCTCGCGCCCGACCGCCGCCGCCACCGCCGGCGCGTTCCGCCTCGAGCGCGGCCCCGTGCCCGAGCTGACCGCGGGCGGCGTGCTGGTCCGGAATCTGTGGCTCTCGCTGGACCCGTACATGCGCGGTCGGATGAGCGACGCGCCCTCCTACGTGCCGCCGGTCCCGGTCGGCGCACCGATGGTCGGCGGCACGGTCGCGCGCGTCGAGGAATCCCAGGATCCGCGGTTCCGCGCCG
>JAJYFF010000086.1 GCA_021785405.1 Pseudomonadota bacterium
GCGGTGTCGATGCGCACGCCGACGCAGTACGCCGAGGACATCAAGCTTCGTTTCGCGTGCGCGCTGTCGCAGCTCGCGAACCCGGACGAGACGATCGAGGTGCCGAGCGTCGGCGACCGGCCGCCGCGGCGGCTCGCGCGGCAGACGCTCGCCGAGATCGTCGAGCCCCGCTACGAGGAGTTGTTCGTGCTGATCCGGGACGAGCTGCGCCGCTGCGGTCTCGAGGAGACGGTCGCGACCGGCGTCGTGCTCACCGGCGGCACCGCGAAGATGGAGGGCGCGATCGAACTCGCCGAGGAGGTGTTCCACATGCCGGTACGGCTCGGCGTGCCGCAGTACGTGACCGGCCTCACCGACGTCGTCGGCAATCCGATCCACGCGACCGGCGTCGGCCTGTTGCTGTATGCGAAGACCATGGCGGATCCGCAGCGGGCCGAGGGCCCGCTGCTCGGGAGCGGCATGAAGAGTCTGATGGAGCGGATGAAGAACTGGTTTCAGGGGAATTTTTGATCCAACGAATCGTCGATCCAATCAAGAATGTAGAAGGAGAATCGGAATGTTCGAACTGATGGATACGTTCAGCCAAAGTGCCGTGATCAAGGTGCTCGGCGTCGGCGGCGGCGGCGGCAACGCCGTCTCCCACATGGTCCAGGCGGGCCTCGAGGGCGTCGACTTCATTTGCATCAACACCGACGCGCAGGCGCTCAAGCACTCGAAGGTGCGCACCGCGCTGCAGATCGGCTGCAACATCACCAAGGGCCTCGGCGCCGGCGCCGATCCCGAGGTCGGCCGGCAGGCCGCGATGGAGGACCGGGACCGGATCATCGAGTTGATCGACGGCTGCGACATGCTGTTCATCACCGCCGGCATGGGCGGCGGGACCGGCACCGGCGCCGCGCCGGTCGTCGCGCAGGTCGCGAAGGAACTCGGGATACTCACCGTCGCGGTCGTCACGAAGCCGTTCGAGATGGAGGGCAACAAGCGTTCGCGCGTCGCCGACAACGGGATGCTCGAGCTCAGCAAGTACGTCGACTCGCTGATCACGATCCCGAATCAGAAGCTCCTGTCGGTGCTCGGCAGCGAGACCACGCTGCTCGACGCGTTCAAGGCGGCGAACACCGTGCTGCAGGGCGCGGTGCAGGGCATCGCCGAACTGATCACGCGGCCCGGCTTGATCAACGTCGACTTCGCGGACGTGCGCACCGTGATGTCCGAGACCGGGATGGCGATGATGGGCTCGGGCAGCGCCTCGGGCGAGGACCGGGCGCGCGAAGCCGCGGAGTCGGCGATCTCGAGCCCCTTGCTCGAGGACATCAACCTCGCCGGCGCGCAGGGGATCCTCGTGAACGTGACCGCGGGCATGGACCTCTCGATCGGCGAGTTCCAAGAGGTCGGCAACGTGATCAAGCAGTTCGCCTCGGACGAGGCGACCGTCGTCGTCGGCACCGTGATCGATCCGGAGATGGCGAACCAGATCCGCGTGACCGTCGTCGCGACGGGCCTCGGCCGACCGGCCGCGAAGCCGACGCGCGAGGCGCCGCCGGCCGCGGCGGTACCGCCCACGCCGACGATCCGCATGGTCCGGCCGTCGGCCGCGACCGCGGCGCGTCCCGGGCCGGTCGACTACGCGAAGCTCGACGTGCCGACCGCGGTGCGCAAACAGGCGGTCGGGGACGATCTGCACGGGCCGGCCGTGACCGAGGACTTCCTGGATATTCCGGCGTTCCTGCGCCGGCAGGCGGACTGACGCACGCGGCGCTCGAGCGAACATTCCGACCGTCGTTGGCGCCCGTCGGGCCGCCCCCAACGGGGCGGTGGCCGGGGGCGCCGGTCTTTTCCGCGCGAGAGGCGCGGCGCGTGCTGTGGTACCTTTGGCGGATTAAATCGGCAGTCCCTACTCGCATGCTCCATCAACGAACGCTGAAGAATTCGATTCGCGCCTCCGGGATCGGATTGCACACCGGCCAGAAGGTGCTGATGACCTTGCGGCCCGCGCCGCCGGACACCGGTATCGTGTTCCGCCGCACCGATCTTCCCGAACCGGTCGACATCCGGGCCCGCGCGGAGAACGTCGGCGACACGATGCTCGGCACGACCTTGCATCGGGGCGAGGCCAAGATCGCGACCGTCGAACACCTGCTGTCCGCGCTCGCGGGTCTCGGGATCGACAATGCGCTCGTCGAAGTGAGCGCCGCCGAAGTGCCGATCATGGACGGCAGCGCGGGACCGTTCGTGTTCCTGCTGCAGTCCGCAGGCATCGAGGAACAGAAGGCGCCGAAGCGCTTCATACGCATCCGCGAGAGCGTGCGCGTCGAGGACGGCGACAAGTGGGCGCGCTTCGACCCGTACGACGGATTCAAGGTGAATTTCGAGATCGAGTTCGATCACCCGACGTTCAAGAAACACTCCCAGGTCGCCTCGATGGACTTCTCGACGACGTCGTTCCTGCGCGAGGTGAGTCGTGCGCGCACGTTCGGCTTCATGCGCGATCTGGAGAGTCTGCGGGCGCGCAATCTCGCGCTCGGCGGCAACATGGACAACGCGATCGTGCTCGACGACTACCGCGTGCTCAACGAGGACGGCCTGCGTTACGAGGACGAGTTCGTGAAGCACAAGATCCTCGACGCGATCGGCGATCTGTACCTGCTCGGGCACAGCCTGATCGGCGAGTTCAGCGGCTACAAATCCGGTCATGCGCTCAACAACCGCTTGCTGCGCACCCTGGTCGGCACGGCGAGCGCCTGGGAGGAGGTCACCTTCGACAGCCTCGCCGAGGCTCCGATCTCCTACGTGCCGGCGGCCGCGCACGGTTGATCCTGCGCCTCAGGGGCCGGTCGGCCGCGCGACGCGCACCCGCACGGTCGTGACCTCCGCGCCGAGCGCCGCGCCAAGTTGCTCGCGGGCGGCCGCGGCCGCGTAGCGGGCCCGACTCGCCCACGCCCCGCTCGTCACTCCCAGCGACAGTCGGCCCTGCGCGAAGCTCGCGGTGAGGACCTGAGCGGCGATCGGCGCCGGCAAGGTCGCGCGAACGCCGCCGAGCACCCGATCGCGCGCGTCGAGGCCCGCAGCGAGGTCATCAAGTCGCTTGTGACCTAAGCGCAGTAACTCGCTGATCGTTTTGGGATATTGCATCGCAGTGTCCGCGGCGGCCTGGCCGCCGGTGCCGGTCAGTGTGCGGAAATCCTTGTTTTTAGTCACCTTTTTCTGCATAGTGCGCGGCACTGTTCCATCGCAAACCCGCTGCGAAGCGGGGACGCAAAGCTTCCGGTCCGTGCGCCCCCCGGGGTGCTCGCGACAGCGGGGTTGCCAGTGACCAAGAACGCATCGACGTCTGCGAAAGTTTAACCTCCGATGAACGTGATCCTCGTCGGCCGACGCTCGGGTCGGCTCAAACAATTCGACTTGCGCCACCCGGTCACCATCGCGGCGGCGTTCACGATCGTCGTGCTCGTCGTCGGCGGGGCGTTTTCGCTCGGGATGCGCCTCGGTGCGCGCCGCGGCGCGTCGGTGCCGTTGCGCGAGTTGGGCGGCTGGTCGGCCGCGATCTTGCAGCAACAAGCGCAGATCCAGCAAATGCGCCGCAACTTCCAGGACAAGGTCGACGCGCTCGCGCTGCGGGTCGGACAGATGGACGCGAGTGTGATCCGTCTGGATGCGCTTGGCACGCGCCTCGTGCACATGGCGAACCTGGACGATCGCGAGTTCGACTTCGGCCAACCGCCGCCGCAGGGCGGGAGCGGCGACTCGCCGGGCGTGCCGGCGCAAGTGCCGAGCCTCGACGCGATGATCGATCGCGTGCAGGGGGAACTCGCGAGCCGCGAGCAGCAACTCGGCGTGCTGGAGAACCTGATACTGACCCGAGAGCTGACGAAACAGGTCGTGCCCGCGGGCAGCCCGGTGCAGGACGGCTGGATTTCTTCGTACTACGGCGACCGGCCGGATCCGTTCACCGGCTTCACCGAGTTCCACAAGGGGCTCGACATCGCGGCGCCGGCGGGCACGCGCGTCGAGGCGGTCGCCGCGGGCTTGGTGACCTGGGCGGGCCCGAGCTCGGGGTATGGCAACATGGTGCAGATCGACCACGGCAACGGCCTGGCGACGCGCTACTGCCACAACGAGAAGCTGCTCGTGAGCGTCGGGCAACTGGTCCGCAAGGGGCAGGTGATCGCGCTGGTGGGATCGACCGGGCGCTCGACCGGTCCGCACCTGCATTTCGAGGTGCTGAAGAACGGCGCCGAGGTCAACCCGCTGCCCTACGTCGGCGCGGTGCGCTGAGGCGCGAACGACCGCGGCCCGGCCGATCCGAGGGGTCGGCGGGTCGGCCCGCCGGGCGAAACGTTTTCCCGCCCCGTCGGTCTTAATCCCGTACAATACCGCTCTTTTTCCGAGGGATTTCAGCGCGTGTGGAAGTTTCTGACGCAAGTTTTCGGCAGCCGTAACCAGCGGCTGATCAAGGAGCTCGGCCGCACCGTCGCCGCGGTCAACGCCCTGGAGCCCGAAGTCCGCGAGCTGCGCGACGAGCAGTTTCCCGAGAAGACGCGCGAACTGAAGGCGCGCTGCGCGGGCGGCGCGACGCTCGAGGAGCTCGCGCCGGAGGCGTTCGCGCTGGTGCGCGAGGCCTCCCGCCGCAAGCTCGGGCTGCGCCACTTCGACGTGCAGTTGATCGGCGGTCTGGTGCTGAACGCCGGCAAGATCGCGGAAATGCGCACCGGCGAGGGCAAGACGCTGATGGCGACGCTCCCCGCGTTCCTCAACGCGCTCACCGGCGAGGGCGTGCACGTCGTCACGGTGAACGAGTACCTCGCGCAGCGCGACTCGGACTGGATGGCGCCGGTGTACCGCTTCCTCGGACTCGAGGTCGGGGTGATCAAGAACGCGCAGAGCCAGGAGGAGAAGCGCGCCGCCTACGCCTGCGACATCACCTACGGCACGAACAACGAGTTCGGCTTCGACTACCTGCGCGACAACCTCGCGTTCCGGCTCGAGGAGCGGGTGCAGCGCAAGCTGAACTTCGCGATCGTCGACGAGGTCGACTCGATCCTGATCGACGAGGCGCGCACGCCGCTGATCATCTCCGGGCCGGCGGAGGAGAGCACCGAGCTCTACCTGAAGATCAACGCGCTGGTGCCGAAGCTGTGCGCCGCGCCGCTCGAGGAATGGGTCGAGCGCGGACTCCTCGTCGAGAGCGTCGACGCGAAGCGCGCGCGCGGCGACGTGCGCCCGGGCGACGTGATCCTCACGGTGAACGGCGAGAACGTCGCGAGCGTCGACGATCTCAACGCGGCGCTGCGCGGCGGCAAGGCCGGGCAGAAGCCGAAGCTCGAGGTCTGGCGCGATCGCCGGGTGCGCGAAGTCCCGGTGGAATTCGCGGCCGGCGGCGACGGTGCGAGCGGCACCGGGATCGTCGCGCGGCCACCGAGCACCGACGAGCGGTACGCGCTCGCGATCGACGGCGACTTCTGGGTCGACGAGAAGCAGAAGCAGGCGACGCTGACCGAGATGGGGCACCAGCGGATCGAGGAGTTGTTCGCCGCGAGCGGACTGCTGCGCGAGGGCGAGAGCCTGTACGACGCGGCCAACATCCGCCTGATGCACCATTTGAACGCGGCGCTGCGCGCGCACGCGATCTACAAGCGCGACGTGGACTACATCGTGCGCGGCGGCGAGGTGATCATCGTCGACGAGTTCACCGGCCGGACGATGCCGGGGCGGCGCTGGTCCGACGGTCTGCACCAGGCGGTCGAGGCGAAGGAGAGCGTGCAGGTCCGCGAGGAGAACCAGACGGTCGCCTCGATCACGTTCCAGAACTACTTCCGCCTGTACTCGAAGCTCTCCGGGATGACCGGCACCGCCGACACCGAGGCCTACGAGTTCCAGGAGATCTACGGGCTCGAGGTCGCGGTGATCCCGACCCACAAGCCGATGATCCGCAAGGACCGCTCGGACCTCGTGTTCCTCACCGAACACGACAAGTTCAACGCGATCTGCGAGGACATCCAGGACTGCGTGAAGCGCGGTCAACCGGTGCTCGTCGGCACGACCTCGATCGAGGCCTCGGAACGGCTGTCGAAGCTGCTGGTCGGGCAGAAGATCCCGCACCAGGTGTTGAACGCGAAGCAGCACGAGCGCGAGGCGCACATCGTCGCCGAGGCGGGCCGTCCGGGCTCGATCACGATCGCGACGAACATGGCGGGCCGCGGCACCGACATCGTGCTCGGCGGCAGCATGCAGATGGAGCTCGAGGCGATCAAGGACGCGTCCGAGGCCGAGCGCCAGCGGGTCCACGAGGAATGGCGCAAGCGCCACGAGCAGGTGCTCGCCGCCGGCGGGTTGCACATCATCGGCACCGAGCGGCACGAGTCGCGGCGCATCGACAACCAGTTGCGCGGCCGTTCGGGGCGCCAGGGCGATCCGGGTTCGAGCCGCTTCTACCTGTCGCTCGAAGACAATCTGATGCGGATCTTCGGCGACCCGACCCGGATGAAGGCGTTGATGACCCGCGTCGGAATGAAGGCGGGCGAGGCGATCGAGAGCGGGATGCTCACGCGCCAGATCGAGAAGGCGCAGCGCCGGGTCGAGCAGCACAACTTCGATGCGCGCAAGCAGCTGCTGGAATACGACGACGTCGCGAACGACCAGCGCCGCGTGATCTACCAGCGGCGCACCGAGCTCATGGCCGCGGAGGACGTCGCCGAGGCGATCGTCGGCCTGCGCGAGGAGGTCGTCGACAAGCTGGTCGACGAGTACGTGGCGCCAGCCTCGCCCGAGGATCAGTGGGACGTCCCGGGGCTCATCGACGCGATCGAGCGCGACTTCGGGCCGCGCCTGCCGATCGGCGACTGGCTCGCCGCGGAGGCGTCCGGCGACGGCTCGTCGCTGAAGAAGAAAGTCGTCGACGCGCTGTCGGCCGCTTACCAGGAGAAGGTCGACAACGTCGGCGTCGAGGTGATGCGCTACATCGAGAAGGAACTGATGCTGCGCACGCTCGATCAGCATTGGCGCGAGCACCTCGCGGCGATGGACTACATGCGCCAGGGAATCTATCTGCGCGGCTACGCGCAGAAGGACCCGAAGCAGGAGTACAAGCGCGAGGCGTTCGACCTGTTCTCCGGGATGCTCGACCGGATCAAGTTCGACACGGTCACGGCGGTCTCGAAGATCCAGGTGCGCAGCCAGGAAGAGATCGAGCGCGAGGAGACCGAGCGGCAGCGGCGCCTCGCGCGCGCGCTGCAACTGCAGCACGCCGAGGCGGTCTCGCCGATCCAGGCGGGCGCCGGCGGCGAGCCGGGTGCGGGCGCGGATTTCGGCGGGGGTGACGCGGGTTCCGGCGCCGCGCCGGCGGTGCCGTTCGTGCGCACGGTGCCGAAGGTCGGGCGCAACGAGCCCTGCCCCTGCGGATCGGGACGCAAGTACAAACATTGCCACGGCGCCTTGCAACAGGCGAACGGCTGAAGCGGACCGCACCCGCCGGCTTCCTGCACGTCGTCGCGGGCGTGCTGCGGGATCGGCGCGGGCGAGTGCTGCTCGCCGAGCGACCGGCGGGCAAGCATCTCGCGGGCGGCTGGGAGTTTCCCGGCGGCAAGCTCCATCCCGGGGAGCGCCGCCTCGCGGGGTTGCGCCGTGAGCTCGAGGAGGAACTCGGGGTCGGCGGCGTCGCCGCCCATCCGCTGATCCGGATCGCGCACCGCTATCCCGACCGTCAGGTGTTGCTCGACGTGTGGGCGGTCACGCGTTATCGCGGCGAACCCGAGGGTCGCGACGGCCAGGCGCTGCGCTGGTGCGCGGTCGGTGCGCTCGACGCCGCGGGAGTCC
>JAJYFF010000002.1 GCA_021785405.1 Pseudomonadota bacterium
GTGCGTTCCGATCGTTGAAAACCGTGGACTTGAAGATCCGACCGATCCATCACCGGCTCGAGAGCCGCGTCCGTGCGCACATCTTCCTGTGCATGCTCGCCTACTACGTCGAGTGGCATCTGATCGAAGCCTGGCGCCCGCTGCTGTTTGCCGACGAGGATCAAGCCGCCAAGGCCACGCGCGATCCGGTCGCGCCGGCCAAGCGCTCAGCGGCCGCGCTCGAGAAAATCCACACCCACTCGACCGAAGACGGCACGCCGGCGCACAGTCTGCGTACCCTCATCGCCGAACTCGCCACCCTCGTGCGCAATACCTGCAGAACGCCCGGCGCCGTCGAACATCCGGCGACCTTCGAACTTCTCACCACGCCGACCGCCTTGCAGCGCCGCGCCTTCGAGTTGATCGATCAGATCGCCGTGTAGTCAGAACCAGAACACCCCAAATCCATGCATGTATCTGTCACACATGGAATTTATCGCGCTTCGCCGGAAGGAACTTCAGACTAGCTCGAAGCCGCCGGAATCCCAGCGCAACACGCTGCCCGTGTCGTACCAGTCGCCGAGCACGATGCGGGTGCGTGCGATCCCGTCGACGTCGAAGCGATGGATTCCCGGTCGATGGGTATGACCGTGGATCAAGGTGCCGACGCCGGCCGCGCGCAGCACCGCGGCGACGCTCGGCGCCTCGACGTCGGCGATCGTCGGCGCGAGGGATGCATTGTGCGCGCGGCTGCCGGCGCGCGCGGCGCCGGCGAGCGCGCGGCGCGCGGCGACCGGCAACGCGAGGAAGCGCCGCTGCCAGCCGGGATCGCGAACGGTCGCGCGCAGCCGCTGGTAGGGCCGGTCGCCGGTGCACAGCGCGTCGCCGTGCATCACCAGCGCACGCTCGCCGTACAGGGTGATCAGCACCGGGTCGGGCAGCAGCGTCGCGCCGCTCGCCGCCGCGAAGCGTTCGCCGATCAGGAAGTCGCGGTTACCGTGCATCACGAAGCACGGCACCCCGTGGGTCGCGAGCTCGCGCAGCGCCGCGATCACCCCGCGCTGAACCTCGTCCGGGTCGTCGTCGCCGACCCAGGATTCGAACAGGTCGCCGAGCACGTAGAGCGCGGTCGCCGCGCGCGCGTCGTGCGCGAGGAATTCGTGGAATCGCGCGGCGATCTGCGGGTGCGCCGCGTCGATGTGCAGGTCGGACACGAACAGCGCCGCCGCGCGGCGCCCAGGGACCGTCACGGGCCGGCGACGCGAACGATCTTCTTGATCACGACCGGCGGGATCGGCACGTCGCGCGGGAACGGGCCGGCGGCACCGGTCGGCTGGTTGCCGATCCGGTCGACGACGCTCATGCCCTCGACGACGCGGCCGAAGACCGCGTAGCCCCAGCGCGCCGCGCTCGGGTCGAGTTCGCTGTTGTCGTTCAGGTTCACGTAGAACTGGCAGTTCCCGCTGTGCGGGGCGCTGCCGCGCGCGAGACCGACCGTTCCGCGCAGGTTCGACAGCCCGTTGCCGGACTCGTTGACCGTCTGGAACGGCGCGGGCTTGAGGTGGAAGTGGGTGTCGTAGCCGCCGCCCTGGATCACGAAATTCGCGATCACCCGGTGAAACAGCGTGTCGGTGTACTGGCCGCGGTCGACGTAGCGCAGGAAGTTCTTGACCGTCAGCGGCGAACGATCCGGGAACAGCTGGATCACGAAGTCGCCGAGCGAGGTGTAGACCTTCACGAAGGCCGTCGATGGCGCGGGTTGGCTCGCGGCCTGCACACCACCGACGATCGCGACCGAGAGCACGAGTCCGATGAGCAGCTTCTTCATCCGCATCTCCGCCCCAGCAGGTACAATTAGAGGTTATGACAACGCCGGTCGTCACACGGTTCGCACCGAGCCCCACCGGGTCCGTCCATCTCGGCAACGCGCGCACCGCGCTGTTCAGCTACCTGTGGGCGCGCAAGACCGGCGGGCGCTTCATTCTGCGCATCGAGGATACGGATGTCGAGCGCAGTCAGCGGCGGTTCCGCGACGAGATGATCGCCGAGCTGCAATGGCTGCGGCTCGTCTGGGACGAAGGTCCGGACGTCGGCGGGCCGGCGGGGCCGTACGTGCAATCGGAGCGCGGCGAGATCTACGCGGCGCTGTTCGACCGGCTCGAGGCGCAGGGCGACGCGTACCCTTGCTACTGCCGGCCCGAGGAACTCGAGATCGCGCGCAAACTGCAGCGCATGGCGGGCAGGCCGCCGCGCTACCCCGGGACCTGCCGCGGCCTGAGCGCCGCGCAGCGGCGCGAGCGCGCCGCGAGCGGGGTGCGCCCGACGTTGCGGTTCGCGGTGCCGACCGATCGCGTCGTCGAGTTCACCGATCTGGTGCACGGCCCGCAGCGACTGCAGACGAACGACATCGGCGACTTCATCGTTCGCCGCGAGGACGGCACCGCGTCGTTCTTCTTTTGCAACGCCGTCGACGACGCGCTGATGGGCGTGACCCATGTGCTGCGCGGGGACGACCATCTCGCGAACACGCCGCGCCAGCTGCTGGTGCTCGATGCGCTCGGCTTGCGCCGGCCGGACTACGGGCACGTGGGATTGCTGGTCGGCGCCGACGGCGCGCCGCTGTCGAAGCGGCATGGGAGCACCAGCGTCCAGGAGTTCCGGGAGCGCGGATTCCTCGGCGCGGCGCTGCTCAACCACCTGTATCGCCTCGGGCACACGGGCGATCTCGACCAGTGGCTCGCGCTCCCGGAGATGCCGGCGCATTTCCGGCCCGAACACCTCGGCAAGGCGCCCGCGCGCTTCGACGAGGCGCAACTCGTGCACTGGCAAAAGGAGACGATCGCGCGGCTCTCCCCGGCCGAGGTGAGCGCCTGGCTCGGCGCGGGCGACGATCCGCGCGTCGGCGAACTCCTGCGGCACAACGTCGTGCTGCCGAAGGACGCGGCGCCCTGGCTCGCCGTGCTGCGCGGCGAGCTGCCGCCGCTCGGCGAGGAGGAACGACGGATCGTCGCCGACGCGGGTCCGGGATTCTTCGCGGCCGCCGCGGCCGCGCTCAGCGAGAGCGGCGCGGACTTGCCGCGGTTCGCGAAGCTGGTCGCCGCGCGGACCGGCCGCCGCGGCGCCGCGCTGTACATGCCGCTGCGGCTCGCGCTCACCGGATGCGCGCACGGCCCTGAACTCGCGCCGCTGCTCGCCGCGATCGGCGCGGACGCCGCGCGGCGACGCCTGGAGAGTCATGCTCAAGATCCATAATTCGTTGACCGGCCAGAAGGAGCCCTTCCGGCCGATCGAGCCCGGCAAGGTGCGGATGTACGTCTGCGGCGTCACCGTCTACGACCACATCCATCTCGGCCACGCCCGGATGCTGATGGTGTTCGACATGGTGCAGCGCTATCTGCGCGCGTCGGGTTTCGACGTCACCTACGTTCGCAACGTGACCGACATCGACGACAAGATCATCGAGCGCGCGGCCGCGAACGGCGAGGAGTGGTCGGCGCTCGCGCGGCGCTTCACCGCCTCGATGCACGAGGACTGCGCGGCGTTGCGGCTCGATCCGCCGGACCACGAGCCCCGTGCGACCGAGTACATCGGCGCGATCGTCGCGATGATCGAAACGCTGGTCGCGAAGGGCTACGCCTACGTCGCCGAGGACGGCGACGTGCTGTACGCGGTGCGGCGGTTCGCGCCGTATGGGCGCCTCTCCGGCAAGCGGCTCGAGGATCTGCGCGCCGGCGCGCGCGTGCGCGTCGACGATGCGAAACGCGACCCGCTGGATTTCGTGCTGTGGAAGGCCGCGAAGCCGGGCGAGCCGGCCTGGGCTTCCCCGTGGGGCCAGGGCCGGCCGGGCTGGCACATCGAGTGCTCGGCGATGTCGACCGCGCTCCTCGGCGGGCACTTCGACCTGCACGGCGGCGGCATGGATCTCAAGTTCCCGCACCATGAGAACGAGATCGCGCAGTCCTGCGCGGCCTGCGGCACCGAGTTCGTGAACGTGTGGATGCACAACGGATTCGTGCGCATCGACGACCAGAAGATGTCGAAATCGCTCGGCAACTTCTTCACGGTGCGCGACGTGCTCGCCGGACTGCGGGATCCGGAAGTGCTGCGTTTCTTGCTGCTCGGCAGCCACTACCGCGGACCGATCAACTACTCGCTGGAGCAGCTCGCGCAAGCGGACGAGACGCTGCTCGGCCTGTACCGGGCGCTCGAGGGCGCCCCCGACGGCGGACAGGTCGATCCCGACGCGCTCGCCGAGTGGCGGGCCGCGATGGACGACGACTTCAACACGCCGGAGGCGTTCGCGGTCCTGCAAGGCGTCGCGCGGGAATTGAATTCGGCGAAGGCGGCGGGCCGGTCGGCGGACGCGGCGAACCGCGCGGCGACGCTGCGTGCGCTCGGTGGCATGCTCGGGCTGCTACAGCAGGATCCGGTGGCGTTTGCCAGGCGCGGCGTCGGCACCCAGGGCCTCGACGACGCGGCGATCGACGCACTGGTCGCCGCGCGCCGCGCGGCGCGGGCCGCGAAGAACTACGCGGAGGGCGATCGGATCCGCGATCAACTCGCGGCCGCGGGCGTCGTGATCGAGGACAAGCCGGGCGGCGTCACGCACTGGCGGCGCGCGTGACGCCGCGAGTCAGGTGTCGAGACGCGCTTCGGCGGACTCCAACGTGTTCTTCATCAGCATCGCGACCGTCATCGGTCCGACGCCGCCCGGTACCGGCGTGATCCAGCCCGCACGCTCGTAGGCGCCGTCGAAGTCGACGTCGCCGCACAGCTTGCCGTCGGCGGCGCGGTTCATCCCGACGTCGATCACGACGCTGCCGGGCTTGATCCACTCGCCGCGGACGATGCCCGGGCGGCCGACCGCGACGACCAGGATGTCGGCGCTGCCCACGTAGGGTTGCAGGTCGCCGGTGAACCGATGGCACACGGTCACGGTGCCGCCCATCAACAGCAGTTCGAGCGCCATCGGCCGGCCGACGATGTTCGACGCGCCGATCACGACGCAATGGCGGCCCTTCGGCGAGAGCCCGACGTGGTCGATCAGCTTCGTGACGCCGTACGGCGTGCACGGACGAATGAGCGGGACGCGCAACGCGAGCCGGCCGACGTTGAACGGGTGGAAGCCGTCGACGTCCTTGGCCGGGTCGATCTTCTCGATGATCACGCTCTGCTCGATGTGCTGCGGCAGCGGGAGCTGCACCAGGATCCCGTCGATCGACGGATCGCGGTTCAGCGACTCGATCAGCTGGATCAATTCCTGCTGCGTCGTCGAGTAGGGCAGGTCATGGGCGACCGAGACGATCCCGGATTCCGCGCAGGCCTTGCGCTTGTTGCGGACGTAGACCGCGGAGGCCGGGTTGTCGCCGACCATGATCACCGCGAGGCCGGGGCGGCGCATGCCCCGCGCGACCATCAGGTCGACCTGTTCGCGGATGTCTCGTTTGAATTTCGCGGCAATCGCTTTACCGTCAATGAGTTGCGCGGGCATGCTCGACCTTTGTCCGTCACTGGGCGGCGGCATTCTCGCACAGAATTCGCGCGAAATTGACGCGCGAGCGCAGCGGCCCGTATCATTCGCGTCCCCGAGCCGGCGACACCGGCAGACGGGCGTGCCGGGTAGAGGACGACGACGACGGCGGGGCATGGCGCAGTCTGGTAGCGCATCTGCTTTGGGAGCAGAGGGTCGGGGGTTCGAATCCCTCTGCCCCGACCAATGCGCCCGTAGCTCAACCGGATAGAGCACCGGCCTTCTAAGCCGGCGGTTGCAGGTTCGAGTCCTGCCGGGCGCGCCATCTCGGGTCGAGGTCGGGACGATGGTGGACGTAGCTCAGTTGGTAGAGCCCCGGATTGTGATTCCGGCTGTCGCGGGTTCGAATCCCGTCGTCCACCCCAAACCCGATGGATGCGGGATCGGTTGGACGGTTAGAATAGGTTCGCAGTGGGCCGTTAGCTCAGCTGGTAGAGCAGTTGACTCTTAATCAATTGGTCGTAGGTTCGATCCCTACACGGCCCACCAATTGCCCCTTCTGTGTCAGAGCCTTGTACGGCGCCTCGACGTCGATCAAAAGCCGCATGGTGCCAATGACGGGCCCATTGCCGCGCTGACGCTGTCAGTTCGGTCGGACAGTTATGGCACACTGCGCGAGTGCAAGAGTTTCGCCCGCATCTGGAAATTCTCCCCGCCGCGCAGCAGCGACTGTGGCTGGAATTATCGGCGGTGCCAGATCAATTCGTGCTCTATGGCGGGACGGCTCTTGCACTTCATCTGGGTCACAGAACGTCCGTTGATTTCGATTTCTTTGTCCGGCGTCCACTGCAGCCTGCGGAATTGGAAGTCGACATCCCGTTTCTTGCAGGGGCAAAAATTGTTCAACGCGAGAAAAACACGCTGACCGCGATCGTGGTCCGGGGCGAACCGATCAAGGTATCCTTTTTTGGCGTGCCGAATTTGCCGCAGTTGCAGCTTCCGCATGTCGTCACGGAAAACAATCTCAAGGTTGCCTCGCTCCTGGACCTGGCCGGCACCAAGGCGTCCGTAGTCCAGGTTCGCGCCGAAGCCAAGGACTATGAGGATATGGACGCCCTCATCAGAGTTGGCAAGCTCAGCCTGCCCACTGCATTGGCTGCAGCACAGGGTCTGTACGGCCCAGAATTCAATCCTGAAGTCACACTAAAAGCGCTGTCTTTTTTTGAAGACGGCAATCTGGTCGATTTGCCGGGTGACTTGAAGCTACGCCTGGTTGCTGCGGTACGAGCGGTGGACCTGGACCATCTGCCGGTTCTGCCGGCCGGCTCGCGGCGAGCCCGTCCCGGCAATGATCTCGCACCATGAATCCCATCCCCGTTACGCCGCTGACCCTGGATCTCGCTAGGCGGATCATCTGGTTCGAACCACCGGAGGTTGCGCTTTCCGACCCCATTCGCTTCATGGCGTACGCGATGACCTACGCACGTCACGAAGACATGCGGGAATTACGCCGCTACGTGTCGGACGACGACATTCGTGCAGCGCTCGATCATGCGCCCGCCGGGATCATCGATCCGCGGTCATGGGCTTACTGGAACGCCAAGATGGGGCGATATCCGGCACCACCGCCGCCAATGCGCATGTTGGCTGCTGCACCTGGCTCCCAAGATCGAAAGTCGCGACGTCAGACACCGGAGGATTGGCGCGACAAATAGGGCGGCCAGAAGTGAGAAGAATTTCCTGTGCGATCGAACACCGCCATTGGAGCGGGCTTCTCCGAATCACCTGGTCGTAGGTTCGATCCCTACACGGCCCACCACTTCCGGTGACCCACGAGCGCGATGACGCGACACGCTGCGCCCGCCGGCGCGTATCGTCGGTACGCCGCTCAGCCGATCAAGGTGCGCAAGCGCATCGTGCGCGATCCGTCGGTGGTTTCCGCCGCTCGGCGCAGCAGCGCGTCGGCGTCGGCGACCGGCAGCGCGCGGCTGAACAGGAACCCCTGCGCCTCCTGACAGGCGTTCTCCTGCAGGAACATCAGCTGCGGAAAATTCTCGACGCCTTCGGCGGTCACGTCGATCGCGAGCGATTTCGCCATCGACAGGATCGCCATCACGATCGCACGGTCCTCCGCGCAATCGATCAGGTTGGTCACGAACGAGCGATCGATCTTGAGCCGATCGACGACGAAATGACGCAAGCGCCCGAGGCTCGAGTATCCGGTGCCGAAGTCGTCGATCGCGAGGCACACGCCGATCTCCTTGAGCTGGGCGAGCGCGCTCTGCGCCCAGGTCTCGTCCTTCATGATCACCGATTCGGTGATCTCGAGTTCGAGCGTCGCGGGGTCGATGCCGCTCTCCGCGACGATCGCCGCGACCCGTTGCGGAAACTCGCGCGACGCGAATTGCTGGCCGGAGACGTTCACCGCCATCCGGATCGGGGGCAAGCCTTGGTCGCGCCAGGCCTTCGCCTGCCGGCACGCGGTGAGGATCACCCACTCGCCCAGTTCGGTGATCAGGCCGGTTTCCTCCGCGACCGGGATGAAATCGACCGGGGATACCACCCCGAGCTCGGGATTGGTCCAGCGCAGCAGCGCTTCGAGACCCGCGACCGTGCCGCGCGCGACGTCGAATTGCGGTTGGTACTGGATCGAGAATTCCCGCCGTTGCAGCGCGCCGCGCATCTTCTCCTCGATCGCGAAGCGGTGGCGCACCGCGGAGTTCATCTGCGGATCGAAATACGCGTAGCTGCCGGGTCCGCGGCGCTTCGCGAAGTACATCGCGAGGTCGGCGTTGCGCAGCAGGCTGTCCGCGTCCGTGCCGTCGGTCGGATGCACGGCGATCCCGATGCTCGGGGTGATCACCAGCGAGTGCCGCGCGAGCTGCATCGGCGCTTGCAGTTCGTCGATCAACCGGGATGCGATGACGCCGGCTTCGTCGGCGCTCGCGAGCTCGGGCAGGATCACCACGAACTCGTCGCCGCCGAGCCGTGCGACGTAGGCCGATGCCGACGCGGCCGCGCCGGCGTGCTCCGGGGAATCGCCTGGACGGAGCGTGAGCCGGAGCCGCCCCGCGATCAGGCACAGGAGTTCATCGCCGACGCCGTGGCCGAGCGAATCGTTCACGCGCTTGAAGTGGTCGAGGTCCAGGAACAGCACCGCCATCGGCGTCCCGGCGCGGCTCGACGCCAGCACCGCGCTTTGCAAACGGCTCGCGCACTGCGATCGGTTCGGCAGGCCGGTCAGCGGATCGAAGTACGCGAGCTTGACGATCCGATGTTCCGCGCGCCACTTGCTCGCGAGCGAGATCGCCATCTGCCGCACCTCGTGCGGATGGAACGGCTTTTGCAGATACGACAGCTTCTCTTCCGGCGGGACGAGGCGGCCGATCACGGCCGGGTCGGTATCCGAGTACGCGGTGCAGATCGCGATCTCGATCGCAGGATCCAGCGCCCGGATGCCCGCGGCCGCCCACGCGCCGTCCGGTCCCGGCGGCATGCGCATGTCGAGAAACGCGACCGCGAAGGGTTCGTTCGCGCCGAGCGCGGCGCGCACCGCGGCGATCGCCGACTCGGCGTCGTGACAGAACACCACGTCGAACGCGGGCGGGGCGGCGAGCGCCGACGCACCCGCGGCGGCCGAGGACCCGGGGAACAACCGGGCCTGCAGATCCCGCATGCGCTCGAGCCCGCCGGGGGCTGCGCCGCCGAGCAAGATCTGCCGGTAGGCATCACGCACGTCGGCTTCGTCGTCCGCGACGAGGATCCGTATCGGCGCTCTGGTGCGATCAGTCATCGTCGCGCTCCTCGACCGTCAAAACACAGCACCCGGTACCCCCTCGCCGAGCGGCAGGGTCACGTGGATCGCGGCACCGCGACCCGGCCCGTCACTCGTCGCCCAGATCCGTCCGCCGAGCGCCCGAATCGCGTTCGCGCACCAGTGCAAGCCGATTCCGTGGTTCGTGCTCGGAGATTTCGTCGTGTAACCCTTCTCGAAGATCCGATCGAGATTCTCGGGCGGGATGCCGACGCCGTCGTCTTCGGCCCGCAGGTGCAGCTGGTCGCGATCCGATTCACGGCGCAACTCGGCCGACAGCCGCAGCGTGCCCGAGTCCTTGCCGGCGTCCCGGACCGCCTCGGCCGCGTTGATGATCACGTTCTGCAGCACGAGCCGCAGCGCCGTTCGGGCGATCCGGACCGGCCCGAGCGTCGCCACCGACTCGTCGGTCGCGATGCGCAGCCGCGCCCGGCTCGCGTCCGGGACGATGTCGAGCGATTGCGAGACCAAGTCCGACAGCTTCACCGTCTCGAGCACCGGACCCGCGTGGGTGGCGCTCCGCAAGTGCTCCGACAGCGCCGCGCGCATGCCGTCGGCCTGCCGGCGAATGACGTCGAGGTCGGTGCGCGACTCGCGCAGCACGGTGCCGACGTGTCCGCAGCCGAGTTCGATGAACTGCGCGAGCTCGGTGCGGCGGCGGTCGTCGCTCCCGCCCTTGGCGAGTTCCGTGGCCGCCCGCTCGAGGTCCTCGAGCGGCACGGTATCGATGCGCTTCGCGAGCGACTCCGCCCGCACGCCGAGCGGCGTCAGCGCATTCCCGAGATTGTGCAGGACACCCTTCGCCATTTCGGCGATGCCCGCCTCGAACGATTGGTCGACCAGTTGCCGGCGGGCGTCCGCCAGCTTCTCGACCATCCGGTCGAATTCCCGACCGAGCTGGCCGAACTCGTCGGGGTCGGTGTAATTCAAGCGAGCGCAGAGGTCCGCGCTCTCGCCGACGGTGACCGCGTGGCGGGTCATCTGCGTGAGCGGGGTCAACACCAGGCTGTTCAACAGCACGACGGCGAGCGCGAGGACGACGATCGCGACCACGATGATCGTCGCGGACGCGTATCGAACCGCGGTGAGCCCGCTCATCTCGATGCGTCGCGGGACCTCGACCCGCAAGGTCATCACGGGGTGGTGATAGATGTCGTCGAACGAACGGTACACGCGGATCTCGCGCGAGGCATTCACCAGCGGCGCCGCCGGCGGCGCGAACGTCGTCGGCATCGCCCGCAGGTTCGACTGCGTGCGCGCTTCCAGATCGCGCAGGCGTGCGGGCGTCAGCAAGCGGCCGATGATCACCATCCCGAGCGGCCGCCCACGGCCCGTGCCGTTCAGGATCGGCGAGCCGGCGATCATCATCACCCCGAGATTCGTCTTCACGAGCCCGCTGACCGCGCGGCCGCTGCCGAGGTCCTTGCGCCACGGAAAGTCCGCGGGCAGGGCGCCGCGATCGACCAAGCTGCCTTGCAAGGAGAGCTTCGTCGGGATCACGTCGCCGGTCCACGCGAGCGCGCGCCCCTGCAGATCGACGATCAGCACGCTGTCGATCTGGATCTGATCGAGCGCGGTGCGGGTGAAATTCGTCGCGACGAACCCGGGATTGCGACCCTGCGCGAACGCGTAGACCTCGCCCCAATTCGCCCAATCCGTGGCGTCGACCCGCAGCGTCTGCAGGTCGCGTTCGATCGCCAAGTGCACGCACTTCATCGAGGTGCGCGCGTGATCCCGGTCGAGGCGCCCGAAACTCGGCATCACGACCTGCAGCTGAATCACGATCGCCGCCGCGATCAAGGCCGCGAACAGCAACGCGAGCGAAGCCAGCAGTTTGACCCGGATGCTCATTGCGATCGTTTTATCCCGGTACGGGCTGCCCGTATGCGTCGAGTAGATCGGCTTACTCCGCGCACTGTCGAGTGGCGAACGCCGATGGATGCGGATTTTGCGACGAGGGTCACGGTCCCGCCGCCGGCGCGGCGCGCCCCGCCAGGCGACGCCGATCAGCGCCAGGCTCTGGCGGACCGTGCGCTAGCGCCTGCGGGGCAATGCCGCGCGCAGGAAATCCGTACAGGCCTCGAGCAGCCGCTCGGGTTGGTCGCGATGCGGGGAGTGACCGCAGTCGCGGAGCCGGACGAGCCGCACGTCCGGCGCGAGCGCTTGCAGCCGCTCGATCTGGTGCATCGTGCCGTATTCGTCGTCGACGCCTTGGACCGCGAGCGTCGGACAGGCCACCCGGGCGGCGTACGCCTCGATGTTCCAGTCGGCGAACGGCGGATGCAGCCAGATGTCGTTCCAGCCGAAGAACGTCCGGTCGACGTCGACGTGGTGGCGCGACATCCGTTCGCGCAGCGCGGTCGACTCGTAACGCGGGCGTATCGCGGCGATGCTCGCCAGGGTCTGCGGCTCGACGAACAGGTGCGGCGCGATCGCGATCACGGCGGCGGGGCGATCGGGAAACGCGCCCGCATGGATCAGCGCGATCGAGGCGCCGTCGCTGTGGCCGACCAGCACGGGATGCTCGACGCCGTGGAGCGCGAGCACCGCCGGCAGGGTGTCGAGCGCTTCGTCGTGCATGTACGACACCGCGCGTCGCTCACGCAGCGGCGTCGAGCGTCCATTCCCGTAGCGCGAGTACACGAGCGCGTCGAGACCGGCGGCGGCGGCGAGCCGGTCGGGGAAATCCCGCCACAGGTCGACCGAGCCCAGCCCCTCGTGGAGGAACACGAGCGTCGGTGCCGACGTTGCGCCGCCACCGAGATGTCGGCATTCGAGGCTCCGGCCGCGCAGCCGGTGCCGATGGCGCGTGGCCCGCGGTCGCGCGCCGCGGGAACCGCGCGCGATCAGTGCGCCTTCGTATAGCCGAGATGCAGCACGATGTGGTCGCCGACCTTCAAGCCGGCGATCGAGCGCGGCGGAAAATGCACCACCAGGGGCATTCCGTACGAGTCCACGTGGACCATTCCGCTGTGGTGATCGATCCGGGTGATCTTGCCCGGCATCGAATGCTCGCCGCGCACGGCAGGAGCCTGGGCCGCCGGCGGGTTCGTCGTCGCCGTTGCGCTGCCGGCGGTCGCGATTCCGGCCGCGCCGAACGTCAAAGCCGCGATCGCGGCGCCAATCGACAGAATCTTCATGGTGCACTCCTCGAGGGCCAGCCGACGGCCCCATTTCAATCGAACGCGGCTCGCGCCGCAAGCCTCGCCGCGCGAGCCCTGCCGCGCCGCGTTAGCCGTCGCTGCGCTGCGCGGCGGCCGATGCGCGATGGGCTAGACGATCTTCCGGGCGGCGAGCGCGTCGATCTCGGCCGCGCCGATCCCGAGGACCTCGCCGAGCACCGCGCGGGTGTCGGCGCCGAGGGTCGGCGGGGCGTTGCGATAGGCGACCGGCGTCGCCGACAGTCGCAACGGGCTCGCCACTTGCGGCACATGACCCGCGACCGGGTGAGGCAGGTCGAGGCGCAGCGCGCGGGCGCGGACCTGCGGATCGGCGAACACCGCGTCCAGCGCATTGATCGGCCCGCAGGGGACCTGCGCGCGCTCGAGCCGCAGCACCCAGTCGGCGGTCGGCCGCGTGACGGACACCGCGCGGATCGCCGCGATCAGGGTCTCGCGGTTCGCCACGCGTGCCGCGTTCGTCGCGAACCGGGGGTCCGCGGCCCAGCCGGGCTGGCCGAACTCCGCCGCGAGCCGCGCGAACTGCGCATCGTTGCCGACCGCGATGATCATGTGCCCGTCGGCGGTCGGGAAATCCTGGTAGGGAACGATGTTCGGGTGGGCGTTGCCCATGCGCACCGGCGGCTTGCCGCCGACCAGGTAGTTCATCGCCTGGTTCGCGAGGCAGGCGACCTGGACGTCGAGCAGCGCGACGTCGATGTGCTGTCCTTCGCCGGTGCGCTCGCGGTGCGCGAGCGCGGCGAGGATGCCGATCGTCGCGTACAGTCCGGTGAGGATGTCGGTGAGCGCGACGCCGGCCTTCTGCGGTCCGGCGCCGGGCTCGCCGTCCTTCGCGCCGGTGACGCTCATCAGGCCGCCCATCGCCTGGATCAGGAAGTCGTATCCCGGTCGTGCCGCGTACGGACCGGTCTGGCCGAAGCCGGTGATCGAGCAGTAGACGAGGCGCGGATTCACGGCGCGCAGCGACTCGTAGTCCAGGCCGTAGGCGCGCAGGCCGCCGACCTTGAAGTTCTCGATCACGACGTCGGCGCGCGCCGCGAGCGCCTGGACGATCTGCCGGCCCTCGGGCGTCGTGAAGTCGACCGTGATCGACCGCTTGTTGCGGTTCGTGCACAGATAGTAGGCGGCGTCGCCCGCACCGCCGGCCGGATCCTGCAGGAACGGCGGCCCCCAGGAGCGGGTGTCGTCGCCGTTGCCCGGGCGCTCGATCTTGTACACCGTCGCGCCGAGATCGCCGAGGATCTGGCTGGCCCAGGGGCCGGCCAGCACCCGCGACAGGTCGAGGACCGTGACGTGCGACAGTGCGGCGGGCGGCGGCGCGGCCGGGTTCAGGGCGGCGTGCTCTCGGCGACGACGGGATTGCGCAGCGCGCCGATCCCGTCGATCGCGACGACGACCTCGTCGCCGTCGCGCAGCCACACCGGCGGCACCCGCTTCATGCCGACCCCGCCCGGCGTGCCCGTCGCGATCACGTCGCCGGCGGCGAGCGGGGTCCACGCCGAGATATAGGCGATGAGTTGCGCGACGGGAAAGATCATCTGCTCGAGCCGCGCTGCCTGCATCACCTGGCCGTTCAGCGTCGTGCGCAAGGTTTGCGCGCCGAGCGGACCGCATTCGTCCGGCGTCGTGAGCCAGGGGCCGAAGCCGCCGGTCGCGGGAAAGTTCTTGCCGGGCGTGAACTGCGTCGTGTGGCCCTGGAAGTCGCGGACCGAGGCGTCCTGGAAGCACGCGTAGCCCGCGACGTGCGCCCCCGCGTGCGCCGCGGGGATGTCGCGCCCGCCGCGGCCGATCACCACCGCGAGCTCGCCTTCGTAGTCCAGCTTGTCCGAGTGCCGCGGCTTCACGAGCGGCCGGCCCGAGCCGACCAGGGTATCGGCGAACCGGGTGAACACGGTGGGGTGCGCGGACTGCGGGCGCGCGGTCTCGAGGCGGTGATCCTCGTAGTTCAGACCGATGCAGAGGATCTTCGCGGGATTCGGGATCGGCGGCAGCGGTTCGATCTCGTCGAGCCGGTAGTCCGCCGTCGCGCCGCGCACCGCGCGTGCGGCGCGCGCAAGGCTGTCGCGCGCGAGCAGCGAGCGCAGGTCCGGGAATTCGGGTCCGAGGCGCGGGCCGAGCGCGTAGACGTCGCGGTCGTCGCAGACGCCGAAATCCGCGCGCCCCGCGGCGATGAAACTGATCAAGCGCATCGCCGCGAATTATAGCGCAGCTAGAGCCCCGCGGGCCGCGCCGGCGACTCGATCCGCGGCACGAGCAGCTGCACGACCAGCAACGCGAGCAGGTACGCGCAGGCGCAATAGATGAACATCGGCAGATAGCTGCCGGTGCGCACGAGCACCTGCGCGGTCAATTCGAGGATCGCGAGCCCGCCCAGGTTGCCGAGCAAGGCGCCGAGGCCGACGACGCTGCCGACCGCTTCTTCGGGAAACAGGTCCGCGGCCAGCGCGAACACGTTGGTGGAGAACCCCTGGTGGGCCGCGAGCACGAGTCCGACGAGCAGCACCGCGTACCAGTAATCGCGGATCTGCAGCACGAACACGACCGGCACGACCGCGACCGCGCACAGCAACAGCGTGGTCTTGCGCGCGGCGTTCAGGGTCGCGCCGCGGCTCAGCATCCGCGCGGGCAGCACCCCGCCGAACAGCGCGCCGACGGAGGCGAGCGTGTAGATCACCGCGAGCGGCGGACCGAAGGTCTGCAGGTTCAGGCCGTACTCGCGGTGCAGGAAATCGGGGAGCCAGAACAGCAGGAACCACCAGACGGCGTCGCTCAGGAACTTCGCGCCGCCGACCGCCCACGCGCGCCGATCCCGCAGCAACACGCTCCAGCGCGGCGGGCGCGCGGCGGGCAGCGCCGTGGCGGCGATGCGCTGGTGCGGATGCAGCGCCGTCGGCAGCGAACGGTACGCGGCGAACCAGCCGATCACCCACAGGAAGCCGAGACCGCCGGTGATCAGGAACGACGCGCGCCAGCCGAACGCGAGCGCGAGCGGCGGCACGATCAAGGGCGTGATGATCGTGCCGAGGTTCGAGCCGACGTTCATGAAGCCGAGCGCGAGCGCGCGCTCGCGTTGCGAGAACCACGCGGCGATCGTCTTGACCGCGGCCGGCGTCTGGCCGGCCTCGGCGACGCCGAGCAGCACGCGGATCCCGGTGAACCCGGCGACCGAGCGCACCGCGGAATTCAGCATCGCGAACAGGCTCCAGGTCGCGACCGCGATCGGGTAGCCGATCCGCAGGCCGACGCGGTCGAGGAACCAGCCGGCGCCCATGTAGGCGACGATCGACGCGAACTGGAACGCCGACACGATGTGGGCGTAGTCGAGGTCGGTCCAGTGGAACTGCGTCTCGAGGAGGGGCTTCAGCAGCGCGATGATCTCGCGGTCGACGTAGTTGATCGTGTTGCCGACGACGACCAGGGCGAGGAACGCCCAGCGCAGGTTCATCGCCACGCGGGTCTGCGTCGCGGTTCCCTCGGCGGCGCGCGGCGCGGGCGTCGTGGGCATCGATACCGTCCCTTCGTCCATCCTTTCCCCCCTCCGCGGGCTCTCGCGCCACTCTAGCAGGTCGACTTCGCCGCGCAGCGACCGCCAGCGCCCAAAGTCTTATAACAGAGTTGTATCACATAGGACAAACATGCTAGGCTCAGGCTGGAAATCAATGGACCGCGTTTGTTGCGCGGTACCGACACACGCGCGCTTCGCGACGGGGCGCGCCATGGGGGGGCTTCCAGTGGGGGTTGCAATGAGCATACGAATTCGGTCGTGGATCTGCATGGCGACCGCGCTCGCGGTCGCGGGATGGGGAGCGGCCGGCGCCGCGACGGCGCCGCCGACCACCGAGCCCGCGGTGCAGTCGCCGCTCGCGGCGATCGTCGTCACCGCCGAGAAGCGGTCGGAGAAGCTGCAGGACGTGCCCGCGGCGGTGTCGGTGATCACCGGCGCGCAGCTCGGGCGCTCCGCGGCCGTGAACATCGAGGGCTTGCTCAACCAGGTGCCGGGCGTCACGTTCCACAAGGGCGACATCCCGTTCAACACGTCCTTGTTCCTGCGCGGCGTCGGCACGATCAACTTCGCGCTCGGCGCGGAGCCGAGCGTCGGCTACGTGGTCGACGGCGTCGTGATGGGGACCTCGGGCGAGGCGTTCGGCGACCTGATCGACGTCGCGCGCATCGAGGTGATCCCCGGACCGCAGGGCACGCTGTTCGGCAAGAACTCCTCGGCCGGCGTCGTCAACGTCGTGTCGGTGATGCCGAGCCACCACTTCGGCGCGAACTTCGACCTGTCCTATTTCGAGGGCAACGAGGTTCGCAGCAAGGCCTCGCTCGACCTGCCGATCAACGACCACCTGCTGACCCGCACGACGGTGTTCGCCGGCCGCTACGACGGCAACATCACGAACCTCTACCAGCCGTCGACCAACGCCGGCACCAGCAAGCTGAACGGCTACGATCATCGCGGCATCCGCTCGATCTGGAAATGGATGCCGACCGACGACCTCACCTTCACGATGATCGGCGACTGGCGCGAGGCCGACGACAACTGCTGCGCGTTCGTCCCGGGCACGCCGCCCGGCACGCCGCCCGGCGGCGCCTCGCCGACGGTCGCCGCGGCGCTGTCCGGCGTGCTCGGCCCGATCGGCTATCAGGGCGACCGCACGCGCACCGTGAACACCAATCTCGTGACCCAGAGCCTCGAGCGCGAGCGTGGCTTGTCGCTGCAGACCGACTGGAGCCTCGGCGGCTACACGGTCACGAACATCGCGGCGTATCGCTACTGGTGGTTCAACGAGATCCGCGACGGCGACAACCTCGCGATCACGGCGCCCTACGTCGGCGGCGCGTTCACCCAGGTCCACGACATCGGGCCGCAGACGACCTCGACGTTCACCGAGGAGTTGCGCCTGACCTCGCCCGCGCACCAGTTCTTCGAGTACGTGGCGGGCTTGTTCTACTACCACAACGTCCAGAATCGCTACTTCGAGCGCGACGACGTCGTCTGCACCTCGAGCACGCTCGCACCGGATGCGACCGGGGCCACGCCGTGCATGCCGGGCCTGTCGACCTACGCGACGCCGACCGCGAACGCGACCTTCGGGGCGAACTCGATCAACGTCGCCGCGTACGGGCAGGGCACGCTGCACTTCACCCGGACGTTCCGCGGCATCGTCGGCCTGCGCGAGACGCACGACGAACTGGCGATGTACCACGACTACAACGTCTCGCCGGTGTCGGGCGGCGGCGTGATCTCGGCGACCTGCGCGCCGCAGCCGCTGTGCCTGCCGTTCCAGGGCCGTGCGAGCACCTCGCACTCGAACCTCTCCGGCAAGCTCGGCGTGCAGTGGGACATGACGTCCGACGAGATGGCGTATTTCACCTGGGCGAAGGGCTACAAGGGTCCGGCGTACAACGTCTACTTCAACCAGAACAACGGCCAGGCGGCGGCGCTCGCGCCGGAGACCTCGACCGCGTACGAACTCGGCTTGAAGTCGACGTTGCTCGGTGGCGACGCGTACCTGAACGCCGACGTGTTCCGCGAGGAGTTCAACAACTTCCAGGCGAACAGCCCGACGGTGCTGAACGGCGTCGTGATCACGCAGCTGACGAACGCCGGTTCGGTCGTGAGCCAGGGCTTCGAGATGACGGGCGCGGCCCGCCTGACCGACGCCTGGTCGATGAACGCCGGCATCACCTACGCCGACGCGCACGTCACGAACTTCAACGCGCCGCCGGGGGCGAACCCGCACGCGATCGCGCCGAACGGGTCGGCGTTGCCGTTCGCGCCGAAGTTCAAGGGCAACATCGCGACCGACTACACCTGGCGCAAGCTCCTGCCGTTCTACGTGACGCTGGCGACGAATTACAGCTACCAGAGCCAGCAGTACGCGGACTTCGCGACCTGCACGACCGCGTACTGCCCGAACGGCGGGGAGAACCCGTACCTGCGCTTGCACGGCTACGGGATGTGGAGCGCGAGCCTCGCGTTCAGTGACCCCGATCATCGCGTGACCGTGAGCGCGTTGGTGAAGAACATCACCGACACCAGCTACGCGTCGTTCGCGCAGACCGGCGGCCCGGGCGGCAGCATCCTGTACTACATCCCGCGGGATGCGAACCGGTACTACGGCCTCGAGCTGCACGTGAATTTCGGCGGCGAGCGCTAAGTCGACACCGGTCGGTCCGACCAGCGGCGCCGCGGGGGATCCTCCCGCGGCGCCGCTCCTTTTTGGGCCGGGCGCTCGTCGGGGTAGGGCGTCCGACTGAGCGGACCGCTCGGGGCGCGGCGTCTCCTGCGACGGCGCGCCCGCTTCGCATACAATGGCCGCTTTTCCGACCGAGCCCTCCTGCGACCCACGATGCCCAACCGACATTTCACCAGCGACAACGTCGCCCCCGCCGCCGCCGCGATCCTCGCGGCGGTCCACGCCGCGAACGACGGGTTTGCGCCCTCGTACGGCGCCGATCCCTGGAGCACGCGCCTGCACGCGATCGCGAGCGAGGTCTTCGAGCGGCCGGTGCAGGTGTTCCCGGTGGCGACCGGGACCGCGGCGAACGCGCTCGCGCTGTCGCAGCTCACGCCGCCGTACGGGGCGATCTACTGCCACGAGACCGCCCACGTGACGACCGACGAGTGCGGCGCGCCCGAGATGTTCTGCGCGGGCGCGAAGCTGATCGGCCTGCCCTCGCCGGACGGCAAGCTCGACCTGGCGCGCCTGCGGTCCGAGATCGCGCTCGCCGAGGACATGGGCGTGCACCACGTGAAGCCGGCCGCGGTGAGCCTCACCCAGGCGACCGAGTGGGGCACGGTCTACCGGCCCGAGGAGGTCGCGGCGATCGCCGCGTTCGCGCGCACCCACGGCCTCGGCGTGCACATGGACGGCGCGCGCTTCGCGAACGCGGTCGCGCACCTCGGCTGCTCGCCGGCCGAGATCACCTGGCGGTCCGGCGTCGACGTGCTGTCGCTCGGCGCGACCAAGAACGGCGCGCTGTGCGCCGAGGCGGTGGTGTTCTTCGACGCGGCGCTCGCGGCCGACTTCGCGCGACGGCGCAAGCGCGCGGGGCATCTGTGGTCGAAGATGCGCTTCCTGAGCGCGCAGCTGGTCGCGTACCTCGAGGACGACCTGTGGCTCGCGAACGCGCGCCATGCGAACGCGATGGCGGGCCGGCTCGCGGCGGGACTGCGCGACGCGCCGGGCGCCCGGCTGCTACAGCCGGTCGAGGCCAACGAGCTGTTCGTCGCGCTGCCGGAGGCGACGGTCGCGGGGCTCGAACGCGACGGCTTCCTGTTCTATCGCTGGCCCTACCGGGACCTCGAGGCGGCGGTCGCGATCCGGCTGGTGACCTCGTACGCGACGCAGGTCGAGGACGTCGACGCGTTCCTCGCCGCACTGGGCACCGACCGCGGCGGTCCGCGATGAACCGCGAGGAGTTGTGGCTCGGTCTCGACACCGGCGGGACCTTCACCGACGCGGTGTTGCTCGAGGGCGGGGCGCGCGTCGTCGCGAGCGCGAAGGCGCTCACGACCCACTGGAACCTCGCGATCGGGATCGGCGGCGCGATCCGCGCGGTGCTCGGCGCGATGCCCGCGGGCCGGCGGCGCGAGGAGGTGAGCCTGGTCTCGGTGTCGACGACGCTCGCGACCAACGCGGTCGTCGAGAACCGCTTCAGTCCGATCGGCGTGCTGCTCATCGGCTTCGACGACGCGATGGTCTCGCGCACCGGCCTCGCGCGCGACGGCGCGAGCGCGATCCAGCGGATCGCCGGCGGCCACGACGCGACCGGCATGCAGAGCGAGCCGCTCGACGAGGCGGCGGTCCTGCAGGCGGTCGATGCGCACGCGGCGCGCGTCGGGGCGTTCGCGGTCGCCGCGCGCTTCTCGGTCCGCAATCCCGCGCACGAACTCGCCGCGCGGCGCCTGATCCGCGAACGCTGCGGCAAACCGGTCACCTGCGCGCACGAGTTGAGCTCGAAGCTCGACGCGCCGCGGCGTGCGTTGACCGCGGCGCTGAACGCGCGCCTCACGCCGCAGATCCGGCATCTCACGCTCGCGCTCGCGCGGGTGCTCGAGGAGGAGTCGATCGACGCGCCGTTGATGATCGTCAAGGGCGATGGCTCGCTGATGCGCGCGGACGTCGCGCTCGAGTGCCCGGTCGAGACGATCCTGTCCGGCCCCGCCGCGAGCGTCGTCGGCGCCGGATTCCTGACCCGGCTCGACGACTTCGTCGTGTCCGACATGGGCGGCACGACCACCGACATCGCGATCGTTTCGAACGGCCGCCCGGTCGTGAACGCGGACGGGGCGCTGATCGGCGGCTGGCGCACGATGGTCGAGGCGGTCGACGTGCGCACCTGCGGCCTCGGCGGCGACAGCGAAGTGGTGATCGACCGGCACGGACGGCTGTGCGTCGGACCCCGCAAGACGATGCCGCTCGCGTTGCTGGCGCTCCAGCACCCGGAGGTCCTCGTCGACCTGCGCGCGCTCGCCGAGCAGGACCGGCTGCCGCCGTTCGCGCCGCAGTACGCGCTGCGCAACCCCGAGCGCGAGGCGCCCCCGCACCTGACGCGCCAGGAGCGCAGCGTCTGGGACGCGCTGACGCTGGCGCCGCAGCGCTTGTCGGTGCTCGTGCGCGGCGCCGCGGGGCGCGAGGCGCTGCGCCGGCTCGCGGACGGCGGACTCGCGACGATCGCGGGCTTCACGCCCTCGGATGCGATGCACGTGCTCGGTCGGCAGTCCGGCTGGAGCTGCGAGGCGGCCGAGTGCGGCGCGCGGATCCTCGCGGTCGAGGAACGCAACGCGCGCGCGGCGCGCGGCGTCGACACCGCCGTCGGGCTGTGCGAGCGCACCTTCGATCACGTCGTCCGCGCGAGCGGCCGCGCGCTGCTCGCCGCGGCGCTCGCGAACGATCCGGGGATCGAGGCGCACGGCGAGCGCTGGGGGCTGCTCGGCGAGCGCCTGCTCGAGAACGTCGTCGCCGGCGAGCGCTTCTCGGCCCTCGTCGATGCGCGGTTCGCGCTCGCGCGGCCGATCGTCGCGATCGGCGCGCCGGTCGGGGCCTACTACCCCGAGGTCGCACGCCGGCTCGGCGCGCGACTCGAGATCCCGCAGCACGCCGCGGTCTGCAACGCGGTCGGCGCGGTCGCCGGGGTCGTCGCGCAGTCGATCGACGTGGTCGTGAACCAGACCAGCCTGAACAACTTCCGGGTGCACGATCCGGCGGGCCACGCGGATTACAGCGACGTCGCCGCCGCGCTCGAGCACGCCCGCCGAGTCGCGAGCGAGCTCGCGCTCGCGGCCGCTGCGCGCGCGGGCGCGGCCGATCCGCACGTCGAGGTCGAGATCGAGGAGCGGCTCGCGCACCTCGAGTCCGGCAGCGATTACCTCGCGGAGGCGCGCGTGCACGCGACCGCGACCGGACGGCCGCTCGCCGGTCACGCCCGCCCGCCGGGCTGAGGCGATGCGCGCGGCGGCACCGGCGCGAGGGGCGGGCGGCGGGCGCGACCTTCGGCTCGATGCGCTGCGCGGCTTCTTCCTCGCGATGATGGCGGGCGTGCACGTGCCGACGCCGCTGTCGCACTGGCTGCACGAGCCGTTCGGCTACCTGAGCGCGGCCGAGGGCTTCGTGTTCCTCGGCGCCTGCCTCGCGGGCGTCGTGTTCGGCAAGATCCGCCGGCGGGATGGGGCGAGCGCGATGCGCGCGCGCGTGTACGCGCGGGTGCGGCGGATCTACCAGACCCACCTCGCGCTGGTGTTCGGCGCGGTGCTGGTCGCGTGGTGGCTCGCGCGCTGGCTGCGGCCGCTCGCGTACCACTTCCATCCGTTCCTGATGCATCCGGTCACGAGCCTGGCGCTGATCCCGTTGCTGCTGCACCAGCCGCCGCTGTTCGACATCCTGCCGCTCTACGTGCTGTTCCTCGGGCTCACGCCGTGGTGGCTCGAGATCGCCGCGCGGCGCGGCTGGGCGCCGGTGCTCGCGGCCTCGGCCGGCGTGTGGCTGATCGCGCAGTTCCACCCGTTCGGCGCGCCGCTGCGCGCGCTCGCCGACCGGGTGCCGCTCGAGCTCGGCTCGTTCAACGTGCTCGCGTGGCAGTGGCTGTGGATCCTCGGGCTCGCGTTCGGCGAAACGATCGCGCGCGACCCGGCCGCGCTCGCGCGCCATCGGCGCCGCGTGCTCGTGCCCGCCGCCGTGCTGGTCGTCGCCGGCATCTATTGCCGCCACCGGCTCGGCCTGCAGCCGGCGGCGCTGCCGGACCTGCCGTTCTGGACCAGCAAGTGGCGGCTCGGGCCGCTGCGGCTGCTGAACTCGCTCGCCTGGGCGGGGCTCCTGTGGAGCTGGAACCCGCAGCCGTCGCCGCGCTGGATCGCGCCGCTCGCGATGCTCGGCCGGCGCTCGCTCGCGATCTTCGCGGCGCACATCCCGCTCGCGATCGCGGCGACCACCGTGCTGCGGTTGTACCCGTGCGGCGACGTCGCGAGCACCGCGATCGGCGTCGCGGTGATCGCGGCGTTGTTCGCGGTTGCGGGGTGGCTCGAGCGGCGCGATCGACGGCGCGTCAGCTGACCCGCGGAAAGACGCAGCGGACGCGCGTGCCGCCGCCGCGGCGGCCGTCGATGCGCAGCGTGCCGCCGACCGCTCGCGCGCGGTACTGCATGATCGTCATCCCCATCCCGCGGCCGGGCCGCGGCGCGGGCCGCAGCCCGTCGCCGTCGTCGACGATCGACAAGCTCGCCTGCAGGCGACTTACCCTGAGCGAGATCGTCACCTGCTGCGCGTGACCGTGCTCGCAGGCGTTCAGCAGCGCTTCCTGCGCGATCAGGTACAGGTGGGTCGCGCTCGCCTCGTCGATCGCGGGCTCGGCGCCCGCGGCCCAGCGCAGCCGCACGGTCACGCCGAAGTTCGCCCGCGCCCGCTCGAGGAGCCGGCGCAGCGACTCGGCGAGGCCGCCGTGGTCGAGCGCGACCGGCGAGAGCCCGAGCGCCATCTTGCGCGTGTTCTGGATCGCTTGATTGGTGAGCGCGATGATCTCGTCGAGCTGCGTCGCGGCCGGCGGCGAGACCGCGGCGACCGCCGGTGCGATGCCGCGCAGGAGCAGCGCGATCCCGGTCAGCTCCTGGCCGAGTCCGTCGTGCAGGTCCGAGCCGAGCCGCTGGCGCTCGAGGTGCGCGATCTCGGCGATCTCCTGTTCCAGGCGTTTGCGCTCGGAGACGTCCTGCACCACGATCACGCGCTTCTTCTCGCCCTGCCAGTCGATCGGGTTCGACAGGATCTCGGCCGCGAACGCCGCGCCGTCCGCGCGGCGCAGCAGCACGGCGTGCGCCATGCCCGGGTCGTTCGAGCGCAACAGGCGGCGCGCGGCGGCCTCGCGCGGCGCGCCGCCGCGCGCGGGCCCGTCGAGCACGTCGAGCACGTGCGTGCCCTGCAGCGCGCCGCGATCGTGGCCGACCATCCGCTCGAACGCGGGGTTCGTGAACTCGATCCGGTCGGCGGCGTCGACCAGTGCGACGCCCTCGCGCAGCGTCTCGAGGATCTTCGCCTGGCTCCGCAGCTCGAGCTCCATGCGCTTGCGCTCGTCGATGTCGAGGCACACGCCGACGAACCCGATCGCGCGGCCGGCGTCGTCGTGGGCGGTGACCATCGCGCGCTCGTGGATCCAGCGCCACCGTCCGCCGCGGGTGCGGATCCGGTATTCGACGATGTAGGTGCCGGCGAGCCCGGCGGCTTCCGCGTCCCACGAGCGGAGGCACAGGTCGAGGTCCTCCGGGTGGATGTTCGCGCGCCAGGTCGCGCTGTTCGACGGACCCTCGCAGGGATCGACGTCCAGCGCCGCGCACCAGTCGTTCAGCCAGCGGAACTCCCCCTCCACCGAGTTCTCCCACACCCCGATGCGCGTGCCCCAGATCGCGGTCGCGAGGCGGGTCTCGGCCGCGCGCAGATCGAGCTCGGCGCGCTTGCGCGCGTCGATGTCGATCGAGACGCCGGCGATCCGCAGCGCCTGCCCGCGCGCGTCGCGGTTCAGGACGCGCGCGCGGGTCGTCACCCAGCGCCAGCCGCCGGCGAGCGTACGCACGCGGTACTCGGCCTCGTAGAACTCGCGACGGCCGATGATCAACTCGTGGTATCGGTCCATCGGCGAGGGGTCGTCCGGGTGGATCCGAGCGCCCCAGCGCGGCGTGTGATCGGGGCCGAGGCAGGGATCGATGTCCACCGCCGCGCACCAGTCCCCGTACCAGTAGATCTCGTCGCGCGGGACGTCGATCTGCCAGAAGCCGAAGTTCGACCCTTGCAGCAGCGAGTCGACCTGCGCGGCGTCGATCGGCAGCACATGGTGCGCGGTCCGCGAGCGCAGCGGCATCAGCGCTCCGCGGTCCCCGTTCGCGGGCGAGACCCGGCGCGGCCCGCCTCGATCGCATGCGCCAGCGATTGCGCCGCGGCACGGATCGCGCCCGACTCGCCGCCGCCCGCGTAGATGATCGCGCGCGAGGAATTGATCAGCAGGCCCGCGCGGTCGCGATCGAGGCCCGCGGCGAGCGTCGCTGCGAGATCGCCGCCCTGGGCGCCGATCCCGGGCACCAGGAACGGGAGGTCGGGGTGCGCCGCGCGCAGCGCCGCCATCTCGCGCGGGAAGGTCGCGCCGACCACCAGCAGCAGGTTGCGATGCGCGTTCCAGCGGGCGGCGCGCGCGGCGACCGCCTGGTAGAGCGGCACGCCGTCGCAGAGCAGGTCCTGGAAGTCGTGCGCGCCGCGATTCGAGGTGCGGCACAGCACGATCGCGCCGCGGTCCGGCCGCGCGAGGAACGGCGTGACCGAATCCTCGCCCATGTAGGGGTTCACCGTGACCGCGTCGGCGTCGTAGCGATCGAAGGCTTCGCGCGCGTACGCCTCGGCGGTGTTGCCGATGTCGCCGCGTTTCGCGTCGAGGATCACGATCGCGTGCGGCGCCCGCTCGCGCACGTAGCGGATGCTCGCGGCGAGCTCGGCCTCGGCGGCCTGCGCGCTGTAGAATGCGATCTGCGGCTTGTACGCGGCCGCGAACCCGGCGGTCGCGTCGACGATCCGCCGGTTGAACTCGAGCAGCGGCTGGCGCCGCCCCGCGAGGTCCGGCGGCAGCTTCGCCGGGTCCGGATCGAGGCCGACGCACAGCAGGCTGCCACTCGCGATTTGCGCGGTATGGAGTCGTTCTGCGAAGCTCGGCGGCATACGCCATGATATTCCGGATCGCCACCGGGCCGTAAACCCCGATCGAGACCCTTTTGCCGCGCAAGCCACGCACCGGACCGCGCCTCGTGTTGCAACCGCCCGTACGCCGTCCGGGGCGGCCGACGAGCTTGAGCGCGTTGACGCGCTTCTTCCGGATCGCGGACGACTGGGAGCTCTCGCCGCTGCAGCAATGCCGGCTGCTCAAGATCCCCTCGCCGCAGGTGCTCGAGCGCTACCGGCTCGGCCAAGGTCCGCGCTTGTCCGCGGCCCAGCAGGAGCGCGCGGCGCTGGTCGCGCACATCCAGCGATCGGTCGCGCAGGATGCGACGCCCGACCAGGTGTGGGCGTGGCTGCACGCCCCGCAGTCGGCCGCGCCGTTCGAGGGCGAGAGTCCGCTCTATTACCTGCTGGAGAACGGCCTGCCGGGGCTGCGGGAGGTGGCCCGGCACCTGCAGCGGCGGCCGCGGCCGCGCGGCGAATCCGAAGCTTGAGCCGGAAATCTTTCGGCTATACTAGTCGGCTGAGCTCCAAGCGAGAGTGGCGGAACTGGTAGACGCGCTGGACTTAGAATCCAGTGGGGCAACCCGTGCGAGTTCGAGTCTCGCCTTTCGCACCACCGATCGCGGCGCAAGACACTGAATCGATCATTCCGGAGAGGTTCGCAATGCAGGTTTCCGTCGAGAGCATCGGCACCCTCGCGCGCCGCATGCAGGTGCAAGTTCCCGCCGACCGGGTCGCGCAGGAGGTCAGCGCGCGCTTGAAGCACCTGAGCCGCACCGCGCGGCTCAAGGGGTTCCGTCCGGGCAAGGCGCCGTTGACGGTGATCGAGCGGCAGTTCGGCCCGCAGGTGCGGCGCGAGGTGATCGGCGACCTGTTGCAGTCGAGCTTCGCGGAGGCGGTCACGCAGCAGCAACTCGCGCCCGCGGGCAGCCCCCGGATCGAGCCGCAGAGCCTCGGCGAGGGCGAGGACCTCAAGTACGTCGCGACCTTCGAGGTCTACCCGCAGATCGCGCTCGCGCCCGTCGAGACGCTGACGGTCGAGCGCGCGGTCGCCGAAGTCACCGAGGCCGACGTGGATGCGATGATCGAGCGGCTGCGCACCCAGCAGACCCGTTATCAGGCGGTGAACCGTCCGGCGGCGACCGGCGACCGGATCACGATCGGGTTCGCGGGCACGATCGACGGCGCCGCGTTCACCGGCGGCCAGGCCGACAACGTCCCGTTCGTCCTCGGCGAAGGCAAGATGCTGCCGGAGTTCGAGACCGGCTTGCTCGGCGCCGCGGCGGGCGAGGAGCGCACGATCGACCTCGATTTCCCCGCCGATTACCGCGCGACCGAGCTCGCGGGCAAGCACGCGGTGTTCAAGGTCACGGTCGCGAGCGTCGAGGAAGCCTCGCTCCCCGCGCTCGACGAGGCCTTCTGCGAGGCCTTCGGCGTGACCGAGGGCGGGATCGCGAAGCTGCGCGAGGAGGTCACCGGCAACATGCGCCGCGAGCTCGAGCAGGCGCTGCGCAACCGCAACAAGGCCGAAGTGATGGAGCAGCTGTTGCAGGCCAATCCGATCGAGCTGCCGAACGCGCTCGTCGACGCCCAGGTGCGCGATCTGCAGGTCGACGCGATGCGCCGGGCGGGCATCAAGGATCCCGCGCAGGCGCCCGCGCCGCAGCCGTTCGTCGAGCCGGCGCGGCGGCGCGTCGCGCTCGGGCTGCTGCTCGGCGACTTGATCAAGCGCGAGCACCTCGTCGCCGACCCGCAGCGCGTCGAGCAGCGGCTCGACGAGCTCGCCGCCGGGTACGGCGACCCGGAGACGCTGAAGCGCGCGTACCGGCAGAACGCCGAGGCGATGCGCCAGGTCGAAGGCCTCGCGGTCGAGGATCAGGCGGTCGAGTGGCTGCTCGCGCACGCGCAGGTCCACGACAAGCACTGGACTTTCAAGGAACTGATGAACTTCGGCGGGTGAGGCGATCCGGCGCCATCCCTTGAAAACCGGCCGCCAACGGCCCACATTGGAAATTCGATCTAACCGTAACGACGCCGCGCACGCCGCGGCTGGCAGGCACGCATGACGACACGCGCATTGAATCTGGTCCCGATGGTGGTCGAGCAAACCGCGCGCGGCGAGCGCGCCTACGACATCTACTCGCGCCTGCTGAAGGAACGGGTGGTGTTCGTCGTCGGCCCGGTCGAGGACTACATGGCGAACCTGGTGGTCGCGCAATTGCTATTCCTGGAATCCGAGAACCCGGACAAGGACATTGCGCTGTACATCAACTCGCCGGGCGGTTCGGTGAGCGCGGGGCTCGCGATCTACGACACGATGCAGTTCATCAAGCCGGACGTCAGCACGATCTGCGTCGGCCTCGCCGCGTCGATGGGCGCGGTCCTGCTCGCCGGCGGCGCGACCGGCAAGCGCTACTCGCTGCCGAACTCCAAGATCATGATCCATCAGCCCTCGGCGGGCTTCCAGGGGCAGGCCTCGGACATCGACATCCACGCGCGCGACGTCCTCGAGACGCGGGAGCGCCTGAACGGCATCCTCGCGCGGCACACCGGCCAGACGATCGAGCGGATCAAGCAGGACAGCGACCGCGACAATTTCATGACCGCGGAGGCCGCCCGGGCCTACGGGATGATCGACGGGTTGCTCGCGAAGCGCGGCGACCTGCCGGTCAAGGGTTGACGAGCGCCGCCATCCGAGCCGTACACCGCCCCCAACCCCGCGGATCCGCGGGGGGATACGACGCGTTTCACGCCCCCGACAGGGCTCGCTTGGCGGGGGCTCGCCGGGTGCTATATAGTTTTATCCAGAGCCGTTGCCGGGGGTGTGCCCGTCGCCGTCCGGTCGGCGCGGGGGCAGCCCGGATCGCGGCGGAACCGAGGAAAGCATGAGCGAAGATTCCCGCGGCAAACACGACGACGGCAAGCTCCTGTACTGCTCCTTCTGCGGCAAGAGCCAGCACGAGGTGCGCAAGCTGATCGCCGGGCCCTCCGTATTCGTCTGTGACGAGTGCGTCGAGCTGTGCAACGACATCATCCGCGAGGAGCTCGAGGAGCGCGCCGAGCGCACCCGCGACAAGCTGCCGAAGCCGCAGGAGATCAAGAAGGTCCTCGACGAGTACGTGATCGACCAGGAGCGCGCGAAGCGCGTGCTGTCGGTCGCGGTGTACAACCATTACAAGCGCCTGCAGACCCGCAACGGCGACGGCGCCCGCGGCCGCGACGAGGTCGAGCTCGCGAAGAGCAACATCCTGCTGATCGGCCCGACCGGGTCGGGCAAGACGCTGCTCGCCGAGACGCTCGCCCGGCTGCTGAACGTCCCGTTCACGATCGCCGACGCGACCACGCTCACCGAGGCGGGCTACGTCGGCGAGGACGTCGAGAACATCATCCAGAAGCTGCTGCAGAAGTGCGACTACGACGTCGAGAAGGCGCAAACGGGAATCGTCTACATCGACGAGATCGACAAGATCTCGCGCAAGTCGGACAACCCCTCGATCACCCGCGACGTCTCCGGCGAAGGCGTGCAGCAGGCGCTGCTGAAGCTGATCGAGGGCACGATCGCGTCGGTGCCGCCGCAGGGCGGCCGCAAGCACCCGCAACAGGAGTTCCTGCAGGTCGACACGACCAACATCCTGTTCATCTGCGGCGGCGCGTTCTCGGGTCTCGAGAAGATCATCATGAACCGCACGCACAAGAGCGGGATCGGCTTCGTCGCCGACGTGCGCGAACAGCACGCGCGGCCGCACGGCAACGACCTGTTCCACGACGTGGAGCCGGAGGATCTGATCAAGTACGGGCTGATCCCGGAGTTCGTCGGCCGCCTGCCGGTCGTCGCGACGCTCGAGGAGCTCGACGAGGACGCGCTGATCTCGATCCTGCAGCAGCCGAAGAACGCGCTGACCAAGCAATATCGCAAGCTCTTCGACATGGAAGGCGTCGAACTCGACTTCCGCGAGGACGCGCTGCGCTCGGTCGCGCGCAAGGCGATGCAGCGCAAGACCGGCGCCCGCGGCCTGCGGACGATCCTCGAGAACGTGCTGCTCGACACGATGTACGACCTGCCGTCGTTGCGCAACGTCCAGAAGGTCGTCGTCGACGAGATGGTCATCGAGGGCGGGCACAAGCCCTACATCGTGCACCGCACCGACGACAGCCGCCTGGCGACGGTCGAGGAACCTCGGCGCCCCACGGGGTCCGATCACATTTGACGACGGTCCGCGGCGACGCGGCCGGCGGCGTTGCGCCTTGAAACGCGCGCGTCGCGGCCGCATCTCGACGCTACGTCCCACCCATCCCGTGCGCACAGCGCGAAGGCGAGCGAACCCGTGAGCGATCAGAACCTCCCCGAAGTCCCGACCCCGACCGAGACCCCGACCCCGACGGACGGCATCCCGGTGCTGCCGCTACGCGACGTGGTCGTCTACCCGCACATGGTGATCCCGCTGTTCGTCGGCCGGGAAAAGTCGATCATCGCGCTGGACCTCGCGATGAAGGCCGACAAGCGGATCCTGCTGGTCGCGCAGAAACAGGCCGACGTCGACGATCCGAAGGGGTCGGACCTGCATGCGGTCGGCACCGTCGCGACGATCCTGCAGCTGCTGAAGCTCCCGGACGGCACCGTGAAGGTGCTCGTCGAGGGCGTCGAGCGCGCCGCCGTGGAGCGGCTGATCGAGGGCGAGCACTTCGAGGCGGTCGTCACCCCGATGCCCGACCTCGAGCGCTACGACGAGCGGGAGATGGACGTGCTCACCCGCTCGGTCGTCACGCAGTTCGAGCAGTACGTGAAGCTCAACAAGAAGGTGCCGCCGGAGATCCTCACCTCGCTCGCCGGGATCGAGCAGCCCGGCCGGCTCGCCGACACGGTCGCGGCGCACATGTCGCTGAAGCTCCCCGAGAAGCAGAAGGTGCTCGAGATCGCCGACGTCCGGCAGCGGCTCGAGCACATGCTCGCGGTGATCGAAGGCGAAATGGACGTGCTGCAGATCGAGAAGCGCATCCGCGGGCGCGTGAAGCAGCAGATGGAGAAGAGCCAGCGCGAGTACTACCTGAACGAGCAGATGAAGGCGATCCAGAAGGAGCTCGGCGACCTCGACGAGGCGCCGAACGAGATCGGCGAGCTCGAGAAGCGCATCAAGGCCGCCGGGATGCCGAAGGAAGCGCGCGACAAGGCGAACTCCGAGCTCGCGAAGCTCAAGTTGATGTCGCCGATGTCGGCCGAAGCGACCGTGGTGCGCAACTACGTCGACTGGCTGGTCAAGGCGCCGTGGAAGAAGCGCACCAAGGTGCACCTCGACATCGCCGAGGCCGAGAAGGTGCTCGAGGCCGATCACTACGGGCTCGAGAAGGTCAAGGAGCGGATCATCGAGTACCTGGCGGTGCAGCAACGGGTCAAGAACCTGCGCGGCCCGATCCTGTGCCTGGTCGGCCCGCCGGGCGTCGGCAAGACCTCGCTCGGCCAGAGCGTCGCGCGCGCGACGAACCGCAAGTTCCTGCGGATGTCCCTGGGCGGCGTACGCGACGAGGCCGAGATTCGCGGCCACCGGCGCACCTACATCGGCTCGATGCCGGGCAAGATCATCCAGAACCTCGCGAAGTGCGGGGTCCGCAATCCGCTGTTCCTGCTCGACGAGGTCGACAAGATGTCGACGGACTTCCGCGGCGATCCGTCCTCGGCGCTGCTCGAGGTGCTCGATCCGGAGCAGAACGCGACCTTCAACGATCACTACCTGGAAGTCGACTTCGATCTGTCCGAGGTGATGTTCGTGTGCACCGCGAACAGCCTGAACATCCCGGCGCCGCTGCTCGATCGGATGGAGGTGATCCGCCTGCCGGGCTACACCGAGGACGAGAAGAGCAACATCGCGCGGCGCTACCTCGTGCCGAAGCAGATCAAGCAGAACGGCTTGCAGCGCGGCGAGCTCGCGGTCGCGGACGATGCGGTGCTCGACATGATCCGCTACTACACGCGCGAGGCGGGCGTGCGCAATCTGGAGCGGGAGATCTCGAAGATCAGCCGCAAGGCCGTGAAACAGCTGCTGCTACACCCCGACCCGGCGGGCGTGCGGGTCGATTCCTCGAATCTGGACGTGTATCTCGGGGTGCGCCGGTTCCGCTACGGCAAGGCGGAGGAGAACCACCGCGTCGGCCAGGTGACCGGGCTCGCATGGACCGAGGTCGGCGGCGAGCTGCTCACGATCGAAGCGGCGGTGGTTCCCGGCAAGGGCAAGCTGACCCACACCGGCCAGCTCGGCGAGGTGATGCAGGAGTCGATCCAGGCGGCGATGACGGTCGTGCGCAGCCGCTCGGCGCTGCTCGGTCTCGAGTCCGACTTCTATCAGAAGGTCGACGTGCACATCCACGTGCCCGAAGGGGCGACGCCGAAGGACGGACCGAGCGCCGGCATCGGGATGTGCACCGCGCTGATCTCGGCGCTCACCAAGGTGCCGGTCCGCTCCGACGTCGCGATGACCGGCGAGATCACCTTGCGCGGCGAGGTGCTGCCGATCGGCGGCCTGAAGGAGAAACTGCTCGCGGCGCATCGCGGCGGGATCGCGACCGTGCTGATCCCGGACGAGAACGTCAAGGATCTCGCGGAGATCCCCGAGAACATCAAGGAGAAACTCGACATCCGCTCAGTCAAGTGGATCGACGAAGTGCTGCAAGTCGCCTTGACGCACAGCCCCACGCCGTTGCCGGCGAGCGCGCCGGCGGCTGGCGCCGCGAGTGCACCGGAGAAGCGCCCGCGGCGCGCGCCGCGATCGAAGAGCCAAGTGCGCGCGCATTGACGCAAGGGGACTAGCCAAGCCGCAGAGGGTCGCGTAGACTTTCGCGCCTCTTCCAGAAGGCGGGCTCGGGGCGCGCGTCGGGTGCTTAGCTCAGCTGGAAGAGCGTCGCCTTTACACGGCGAAGGTCGGGGGTTCGATCCCCTCAGCACCCACCACAACATGCGGAGTGGTAGTTCAGCTGGTTAGAATACCGGCCTGTCACGCCGGGGGTCGCGGGTTCGAGTCCCGTCCACTCCGCCATTTCTAGATCGACGCGTCCCGGAGTGCCTCCCTCCGGGAGGGCACCGCGGGCGATCGGCTCGCGACGACGAGCGAGAGACGACCGAGAATGCTGCAAAAAATTCACGACCAGATGACCGGCTGGGTCGCCTACCTGATCCTCGGCGGTGTCGCCGGGGTGTTCGTGCTCTGGGGCATCAACTGGACGATGCGCACGCCAGACTACGCGGCGAAGGTGAACGGCACCGAGATCCCGGCGAACCAGGTGCGCGACGCGTACCAGCGCCGCCTCGCGGCGCTCGATCGCCAGGCGAACGGCAACGTCGACGATGCCGCCCGGGCCGCGCTCAAGAAGAAGGTCCTCGATCAGTTCGTCGCCGAGGAGGCGATGATCACGCGGGTGCACGCGCTCGGCTACCGCGTCAGCAGCGCCGACGTGCTCGCCGCCGAATCGCAGATCCCGGCGTTCCAGGTCGGCGGCAAGTTCGACCCGGCGCACGCGATCGCGCTGCTGCAAGCCAACGGTCAATCGATCGACCAGGTCGAGGCGATGATCCGCCGGCAGATCCAGCTGAACCAGTTCGCCGACGCGCTGAACCTGTCGGCCTTCGCGACGCCGGCCGAGGTCGACCGGGTCGAGGCGCTGCTGCACGAACAGCGCGAGATCGGCTGGATCGAGATCCCCTCGGCGCCGTACGCGGCGAGCGCGACGCCGACCGATCCGCAGGTCCAGGCGTACTACCAGGCGCACCCGAGCCAGTACATGACGCCGGAGACGGTCGATCTGTCGTACATCGAGCTCAGCCTCGCGAAGCTCGCGGCCGCGGTGCCGGTCGGCGACGCGCAGCTGCGCGCGTACTACGAGGAGCAGAAGGCGAAGAACCCGCAGGACTTCGTCCAGCCCGAGGAACGGCGGGTGAGCCACATCCTGATCGCGGTGTCGAACCCGAAGGACGACGCGGCCGCGAAGGCGAAAGCCGAGAAGATCTACCGACTGGCGGTCGGCGGCGCGAACTTCGCGGCGCTCGCGCGGCAATATTCGCAGGATCCGGGGTCGGCCTCGCAGGGCGGCGATCTCGGCTGGAACGACCGCAAGGCCTGGGTCAAGCCGTTCGCCGACGCCGCGTTCAGCATGAAAGTCGGGCAGATCGTCGGCCCGGTGAAGACGCAGTTCGGCTACCACATCATCAAGCTCGTCGGGATCAAGCCCGCGAGCGTGAAGACCTTCGAGCAGAGCCAGGCGCAGCTCGCGACCGAATATCGCCGCGCCCAGGCCGACAAGGAATTCAACCACCTCGAGGACAAGCTCGCCGACGCGGCGCTGCAGAACCCGACCGACATCGCCGCGGCGGCGCGCAAGACCGGGCTGCCGGTGCAGACGATCCCGGGCTTCACCCGGCAGAACGGCGGCGGGCCGTTCCTGCACGTGCAGCCGGTGATCGACGCGGCGTTCAGCGCCGACGTGCTCGACGGCAACCTGAGCTCGCTCGTGCAGGTGTCGAAGGACGATGCGATCGTCGTGCTGTCGACGAACCACCAGCTGCCGCGCTTGAAGCCGCTCGCCGCGGTGCACGACGCGGTGGTCGCCGCGTGGCAGCAGCAGCGCGGCACGGCGCTCGCGCTCGCGGCCGCGCAGGCCGCCGAGAAGAGCCTCGCTGCCGGCCAGACCTGGGCGCAGGTCGCGAAGTCCTTGAAGCTCACCGCGCAGCCGCCGCGGTTCGTCTCGCGCGAGGAGCCGTCGGTGCCGATCGAGATCCGCCGCGACGCGTTCGACGCGCCGAAGCCCAAGCTCGCGCCGATCTACCGCGCGATCGCCCTGCACGACGGTAATGCGGCAGTGTTCGGCGTCGACGCGGTCCGCCAGGATCCCGCCGCGACCGGCACCGACAAGCCGTTGATCGCGCGCGAACTCGCGGCGGCCTACGCCGGCGAGGAAGCGCAGGCCTACGCGACCGCCGCGCGCGCGCATGCGAAGGTCGTGCTGAACCCCAAGGCCATCGACTGAGTTTGGCCGAGCTGCTGCAGCACTTCTCGGCCTGGTACCTCGGCGAGCTCGCCCACGGCGGCTACTGGCTGATCGTCGCGCTGATGGCGATCGAGAGCACGCTCGTGCCGATACCGAGCGAGGTCGTGATCCCGCCGGCCGCCTATCTCGCGCATACCCAGGGCCTGCTGTCGGTGCCCGGGATCGTCGTCGCCGGTGCGACCGGCTGCCTGATCGGGGCGATGCTGATGTACGCGGCGTCGCGCCTGCTCGGCCGGCCGTTCCTGCTGCGCTATGGGCCGTACTTCGGGATCTCGCGCGCGAAGATCGAGCTCGCGGAGCGCTGGGCCGCGCACTACGGCCGGCTGGGCGTGTTCTTCTCGCGGGTGTTGCCGGTGATCCGGCACCTGATCGGGATCCCGGCCGGGATCGTCCGCTTCGATCCGAAGCAATACGCGCTCGCGACCTTCGCCGGCTCCTTCATCTGGTGCTCGGTGCTCGCCGCGCTCGGGGTCGAGGTCGGGCGCAACCAGGCGCTGCTGATCGGGTCGATCCACCGCGCGACCGCGCTGGTGCTCGCGGTCACGCTGGTGCTCGTCGCGCTGTACTACTGGTTCGTGCACCGGCCGGCGCGGCGATTGCCGCCGCCGCCGGCCTGAGAGCGCCGCTGCCGGCCTGATCGTTGCGGGGCGACCCCGCGGGTCAGGTGACCGGCGAGGACCCGGGCGGCGGCGGGGGCGGCGCCGCGGGCGCCGGGAACTTCGAGAAGATCGCCGTCACCGCGTTCTGGATCCGCACCTCGGCATCCGGTCCGGTCAAGTCACTCACGTTGCGGTCGATCGCCGCGTGCCAAATCGCCCGGTGGGACTTCGCGTCGAACAGGTCGACCGAGATACGCCCTTGGTTGCGCACCGGGGCATCGTAGCCGAAGTCGCCCCAGGGTCCCGGGCCCCACCACGGCGGACCCCAGCCGCCACCCCAGCCGTAGCCGAGGCCCCAGCTCCAGCCGGCGTACTCGTTCGCGACGACCCGCGAGCCGATCGCATAGCCGACCACGCAGTCGGCGGACTTCGGATCGGCCGCGCGCCTTATCCCGTGCGCGGCGAGATTCGCCTCGATCGCGGTGCGCAGGCGGTCGGCGTTGACCGGGTTCGCGTACGCGGTCCGCGGCCCGCCGTAGTGCTCGGGGGCGAACGCATAGGTGTGACACATCGCGACGCTGAGGTTCGGGTTCACGTCGGTCGTCACGGGTACGGTCGCGCAACCGGCGAGTGCCGAGAGGGCGGCGCCGGCCGCGATCAGCGAGACATTTCTTGACAATGACATTCTTGGCGTCCCTTGGTCGGTGCGCCGCGGCGCGCGGCGCGCGTGAAACTCATTGCGTCCGTTTAGACTCGGCGTCGGCGCCGAAAGTTGCATTCCGGCGGCCGTCCTGGGCGCCTCGGCCGACCCTCAAGCCTCGCCGCCGATCGGCGGGAAGCTCATCCCGACGGTGTGGTAGCCGCCGTCGACGTACAGGATCTCGCCGGTGACTCCCGACGCGAGGTCGGAGGCGAGGAACGCCGCCGCGTTGCCGACGTCGTCGATCGTGACGTTCCGCCGCAGCGGCGCGACCGAGGCGACCGCGCCCATCATCTTGCGCAGGCCGGCGACGCCCGCGGCCGACAGCGTCTTGATCGGACCCGCGGAGATCCCGTTCACCCGCACGCCCTGCGGGCCGAGGTCGGCCGCGAGGAAGCGCACGTTCGCCTCGAGACTCGCCTTCGCGAGGCCCATCACGTTGTAGCTCGGGATCGAGCGGACCGCCCCGAGATAGGTCAAGGTCACGATCGAGCCGGCGCGGCCCTCGAGGAACGGCAGGGACGCGCGCGCGAGCGCGGTCAGGCTGTAGCTCGAGATCTCGTGGGCGACGCGAAACGCGTCCCGCGAGGTCACGTCGACGAAGCGGCCCGCGAGCGCCTCGCGCGGCGCGAACGCGACCGCGTGGACCAGCACGTCGAAGTGCCGCCAGTGCTCGCCCAGCCGGCGAAAGCCGTTCGCGATCTCGTCGTCGGCGCCGACGTCCATCGGGAAGGTGATGTCGCTGCCCAGCTGCTGCGCGAGCGGCACGACCCGATCGCCCATGCGCTCCAGGTAGGAGAACGCAAGCTCCGCGCCCTCGCGCCGCATCGCTTGCGCGATGCCCCAGGCGATCGAGCGGTCGGTCGCGAGACCGACGATCAGCGCGCGCTTACCGGCGAGAAAACCCATCGTTAGATCATCCTTCTTGGCGATTCGGCCGCACGTAGAGCACGAGGCGCTGGCCGGCGCGGATCACGCGGCGATGCTTCAGCCCGTTCCAGCTGCGCAGCTCCCGCATCGACACCCGGAACTGGTGCGCGATGCTGTAGACCGTGTCGCCCTTGCGGACGCGGTAGGTCATGCGGCGGATCGGGTGGGCGTGCCGGATCCGCGGAATCCGCCGGCTCGCGTACAGCCGTGCGCGGTTGCGAAACACCCGGGCGCGATGCAGCGTCGCGCCGCGCTCGATCCGCAGGCGCTCGCCGGCGACGATCCGATCGTGCCGGCCGAGGTGATTCAAGCGCGCGAGCAGCGCGACCGGCACCCGCTCGCGCCGGGCGATCGCGCTCAGCGTGTCGCCGCGCCGTACGCGATAGATCGCGGCGGCGCGCGGCCGGCCGTGGCCCTCACGATCGGCGCGCGCGGCCGCGAGCTCGACCGAGCGCTCGACCGAGCCGGTCGCGGCCGGGATCCGCAGCGTCTCGCCGACCCGCAGGTGCCAGCCGTGCAAGCCGTTCAGCTGCATCAACGCCGCCGGGGTCGTCCCGTAGTGTCGCGCGAGCAGGCCGAGGGTCTCGTGCGGTCGGACCTCGTGGATCAGGTAGTGCACCTGATCCTCGGCCGGCAGCGTCTTCAAGTTCGCCGCGAACTGCGCCGCGTCGTCGGTCGGCACCAGCAGCCGATGCGGGCCTTCGGGGTCGGTCGCCCAGCGGTTGAAGCCGGGATTGAGCTCGACGAGCTTGTGGTACGAGGTGCCCGCGAGCTTCGCGGCGAGCCGCAGGTCGATCTGGGTGCCGACGTGCACCACCGCGAAGTACGGCTGGTCCGGGATCGGCGGCAGGTCGATCCCGTAGCGCTCGGGATCGGCGATCAGGCGCTTCAACGCGAGCAGTTCCGGCACGTACGCGCGGGTCTCCGCCGGCAGCTTCAAGTGCCAGAAGTCGGTCGGCAGGCCGGCGGCGCGGTTCTCGTCGACCGCGTGCTGGATCGCGACCTCGCCGATGTTGTACGCGGCGATCGCGAGCAGCCAGTCGCCGAACTGCGCGTGCAGCTGCTGGAAGTAGTCGAGCGCCGCGCGGGTCGAGTCGAGCACGTCGCGGCGGCCGTCGAACCACCAGTCCTGCTTCAAGCCGAAGCGGCGGCCGGTCGCGGGGATGAATTGCCACATGCCGGCGGCATGGCTCGGCGAGTACGCGAACGGCTGATAGGCGCTCTCGACGATCGGCAGCAGCGCGAACTCGGTCGGCATCCCGCGCGCTTCGAGCTGGTTCACGACCTGGTAGAGGTACAGCCGCGCGCGGTGGAAGGTACGCTGCAGGAAGGCTGGATCGTGCAGGAACCACTGCAACTGCTCGTCGATCGCCGGTTCCTGGACCTCTTGCAGCACGAAGCCCGCGCGCATCCGGTCCCAGAGGTTCGCGTAGTCGTCGGGCGGCGGCGCGGTGTGGTCCGCGACGACGACCCGCGGGATCGCGATCTGCGCCGGCGCCTGCGCCGACGGCAGCGCCGGGATCAGGGTCTTCGCGCTCGGCGTCGGCGCGACCGGCCGGTGCGCACAGGCCGAGAGTCCGAGCAGCAGGCTCGCGAGGCCGAGCCGGCGCCAACGATCGAACGGCTTCATCGGAACCCATCCTTCCAGCGGCGCAGCGCCGCGAACACCTCGACGGGGCGTTCGAGCGCGTGCCCGGTGTGGCTTTGCACGGCCGCGCGCACCGCGGGCGTCGCGCAGCGCAGGAACGGATTCACGCGGCGCTCGAGCGCGATCGTCGAGGGCAGCGACGGGCTGCCCGCGGCGCGCTCGGCGGCGACCTCGGCGTCGTAGCGGCGCGCCGCGTCGTTCGACGGATCCACCGCGAGCGCGAACACCAGGTTCGCGGCGGTGTATTCATGGGCGCAATACACCCGCGTCGCGGGTGGCAGATCGGCGAGTCGGGTCAGGGACGCGTTCATCTCCTCAGGACTCCCTTCGAATAGACGACCGCAGCCGGCGCTGAACAACGTGTCGCCGCAGAACAGCGCCCCGTGGCCGATGTATCCCACGTGACTTGCAGTATGTCCCGGTAGCGCCCACGTCTCGAACGCGAGGCGCAAATCCGAGAACTCGATCACGGAGCCATCGCCCACCGGTCGCGTGCCCGCCGGCATCCGCGGATCGTTCGGGCCGAACACCGGAACCGGGGTTCGCGCGATCAATCCGGCCACGCCGCCGATGTGGTCAGGGTGGTGGTGTGTGAGTAAAATCCCGGCCAGTTCAAGGCCTTGAGCGCGAAAATCGGCATCGACCGGCGCGCTGTCGCCCGGGTCGACGACGACCGCGCGACCGGGCGCTGCGACGGATTCGATCACCCAAATATAGTTGTCGGCGAACGCACGAAGAGGCCGGACGCGGATTTCGGGGATCGGGTTTGACATTTTGTTGCGTATTTAACCTGTAACATCCGAAATCCGCTAGTTTTCTGTCCAAGAGGTCATGTTGCAGGCATTCCGGACCCCGCTGGCCGCTTGGCTCGACAGCCCCCTGGGCCAACGGGTGCTGCGCGCCGAGAGCGCGCTCGCCGGCCCCGTGCTCGACGACGTGTTCGGTTTCGAGCTGCTGCAGGTCGGCAGCTGGGGGGCCGAGGGCCCGCTGCTGCGCGCCGCGCGCACCCAGCACACGACCGTGCTCGCGCCCTGGCCCGATCCGGGCGTGACCCTGTGCGCGGCGCTCGATGCCCTGCCGTTCCCGGCCGATTGCATCGATGCCGTGCTGCTGCCCCACACCCTGGAATGGGTCGAGGACCCCTACGCGGTGTTGCGCGAGGCGGAGCGGGTGCTGTGCGCGGATGGCTGCCTGTTGATCTGCGGCTTCAACCCGTGGAGCTCCTGGGGCCTGCGGCAGGCGTTCGGGCGCGTGCTGCGTCGACCGTCGTTTCCGCCGGGCACCCGCCGCCTGCTGTCGGAGCGGCGCCTGCGCGACTGGGTCGCGCTGCTCGGCTTCGACGTCGAACGGGTGCACGCCTACTTCGGCCGCCGCGGGTACTGGTTGAAGGCGCGCAAGCGGGTCGTGAGCTTGACGCCCGTGCGACCGCGCCGGCGCGTGCGTCGCCCGGTGCTCGTCGCCGCGCCCGAGGCGCGATCGCAGGTGGCGAATGCCCGCCGTTGAGATCTACACCGACGGGGCGTGCCGCGGCAACCCGGGGCCCGGGGGGTGGGGTGCGCTGCTGATCGCGGGCGACCAGCGCAAGGAGCTGTACGGCGCCGAGGCGCAGACGACCAACAACCGGATGGAGCTGACCGCGGCGATCGAAGCGCTGCTCGCGCTGAAGCGCCGCTGCCAGGTGCGGCTCTACACCGACTCGAAATACGTGATGCACGGGATCACCGAATGGTTGCCCGGGTGGAAGGCGCGCGGCTGGCGCACCGCGGGCCGTGCGCCGGTGAAGAACCAGGATCTGTGGGAGCGGCTCGACCTCGCCGTGCAATCCCAGGACATCGAATGGCAGTGGGTCCGCGGGCACGCCGGCACCGCGGGCAACGAGCGCGCCGACGCGCTCGCGAACCTGGCGATCGACCGGCTCTTGAAGGGGCAGTGAGCGAATGCGGCAAATCGTGTTGGATACCGAGACCACCGGTCTCGAAGTGGATCAAGGCCACCGGATCATCGAGATCGGCTGCGTCGAGATCGTGAACCGGCGCGTGACCGGCCGGGTGTTCCACCGGTACCTCAATCCGGAGCGCGACATCGACGAGGGCGCACAGGCGGTGCACGGCCTGTCGCACGCGGACCTGCGCGCGGAGCCGAAGTTCGCCGAGATCGCGGCCGAGTTCTGCGGGTTCATCGCGGACGCCGAACTCGTGATCCACAACGCCCCGTTCGACGTCGGCTTCGTGAACGCCGAGCTCGCGCGGGCCGGCCTCGACGCGCGCCTCGAGCGGCTGTGCCGCGTGCTCGACACGCTCGCGCTCGCGCGGCGGATGCACCCGGGACAGCGCAACGGCCTCGACGCGCTGTGCAAGCGCTACTCGGTCGACGATTCGCGGCGCGACTTCCACGGCGCGCTGCTCGACGCGCACCTGCTCGCCGAGGTGTACCTCGCGATGACCGGCGGGCAGGCGAACCTCGGGCTCGGCGCGCAGAGCGACGCCGAGCGCGCGCAGGCCGCGGCGGCGGCGCGGCCGGCGGCGGCCCGGCGGCGGGGCCTGCGGGTGCTGCACGCCGACGAGGGCGAGCTCGCCGCGCACGAGCGCGTGCTCGCGCTGATCGACAAGGCGAGCGGCGGCGCCACCGTGTGGAGAGCCTCGTGAAGGTGCTCGTCACCGGCGCCGCCGGCTTCATCGGCTACCACACCGCGCAGGCGCTGCTCGCGCGCGGCGACGAGGTCGTCGGGCTCGACAACCTGAACCCGTACTACGACCCGGCGTTGAAGCGCACGCGGCTCGAGCGCCTCGCGCACCCGCGGTTCCGCTTCGAAGGGGCCGACGTCGCCGATCGCGCGGCGATCGAGGCGCTGTTCGCGCGCGGCGGATTCGATCGGGTCGTGCACCTCGCCGCGCAGGCGGGCGTGCGCTACTCGATCGAGAACCCGCATGCTTACGTCGACAGCAACCTGGTCGGCTTCATCAACGTGCTGGAGGCCTGCCGCACGCAGCGGGTCCAGCACCTCGTCTATGCGTCGACGAGCTCGGTCTACGGCGCGAACACGCGGATGCCGTTCGCCGAGGCGCAAGGCACGGCCCATCCGCTGTCGCTGTACGCGGCGACCAAGAAGGCGAACGAGCTGATGGCGCACTCGTACGCGGCGATCCACGGACTGCCCTCGACGGGGCTGCGGTTCTTCACCGTGTACGGTCCCTGGGGCCGGCCCGACATGGCGCTGTTCCTGTTCACGAAGAACATCCTCGCCGGCCGGCCGATCACGGTGTTCAATCACGGCCGGCATCGGCGCGACTTCACCTACGTCGACGACATCGTCCGCGGGATCGTCGCGGCGGTCGACCGGATCGCGACCGCGGATCCGGCCTGGGACTCCGATGCGCCGGACCCCGGCACGAGCCGCGTCCCGTATCGGATCTACAACGTCGGCAACCGGCAGCCGATCGAGCTGATGCGCTACATCGAGGTGCTCGAGGAGTGCCTGGGGCGCAAGGCCGAGAAGGAGTACTTGCCGTTGCAACGCGGGGACGTGCCCGAGACCGCCTCGGACCTGTCGCGGATCGAGCGCGATCTCGACTTCCATCCGTCGACGCCGATCGAGGTCGGCGTGCGGCGGTTCGTCGACTGGTACCTGGAGCATTACCGATGACCGCACTGCATTCGACGCTGCCCGAGTGGCGCGAGCTCGTCGCACAGGCCGCGACGATGCGCGAGGCGCACCTGCGCGATCTGGTCGACGCCGACGGGCGTCGGTTCGAGCACCTGCACGTCGAGTACGCCGACTGGCTGCTCGACCTGTCGCGCCAGCGGATCACGCGCGACACGCTCGCGGCGCTGTGCGCGCTCGCGCGCGCGGTCGGGCTCGCGGCGCGGGTCGAGGCGATGTTCCGCGGCGATCCGATCAACGTGACCGAGGGGCGCGCGGTGCTGCACACGGCGCTGCGCTCGACGTTCGCCGGGACCGTCGCGGTCCAGCACGAGGTGCTGGCGGCCCGCCAGCGGATCGAGGCGTTCGTCGCGGCGGTGCGCGACGGCCGCGAGCGTGGCGCGACCGGCAAGCCGCTGCGGCAGATCGTGAACATCGGCATCGGCGGCTCGGACCTCGGTCCGCTGCTGGTCGCGGAGGCGCTGCGCCACGAGTGGAGCGGCGGTCTCACGCCGCATTTCGTGTCGAACGTCGATCGCACGCAGCTGCTGGATCTCACGCGCGCGCTCGATCCGGCGGAGACGCTGTTCGTCGTGTGCTCGAAGACGTTCACGACCCAGGAGACGCAGGCGAACGCGCACGCGGCGCGCGCGTGGATCACCGGCGCGCTCGGCGCGGAGGCGCCCGGCGCGCACTTCGTCGCGGTGTCGACCAACGCCGCGGCGATGGATGCGTTCGGGCTGCGGCCCGATCGGCGCTTCCCGATGTGGGACTGGGTCGGCGGGCGCTACTCGGTGTGGTCCGCGGTCGGGCTCGTCGCCGAGCTCGCGATCGGCAGCGATCGGTTCGGCGAGTTCCTGCGCGGCGCGAGCGAGATCGACGCGCACTTCCTCAACACGCCGTTCGAGCAGAACCTGCCGGTGCTGATGGGGCTGATCGGCGTCTGGAACCGCACGTTCCTCGGGCTGCCGACGCTCGCGGTGCTGCCGTACGAGCAGCGGCTCGCGCGGCTGCCGGCCTACCTGCAACAGCTCGAGATGGAGAGCAACGGCAAGTCGGTCACGCTCGCCGGTGCGCGCGTCGACTACGCGACCGCGCCGGTCGTCTGGGGCGAGCCGGGATCGAACGCGCAGCATTCGTTCTTCCAGATGCTGCACCAGGGCAGCGCGACCGCGGCGCTCGACTTCATCGCGCCGCTGCGCGGCGCCTGGGGCGGCACCGAGGCGCAGGATCTCGCGTTGCAGAACTGCTTCGCGCAACTGCAGGCGTTCGCGTTCGGCATGACCCGCGAGGAGGCCGAGACCGAGATGCGCACGGCGGGGCTGCCCGGGCCGGACGTCGCGCGGCTCGCGCCGCACCGGACCTACGAGGGCAACCGGCCGAGCTCACTGCTGCTGTATCCGCGCACGACCGCGCGCACGCTCGGGCAGCTGCTCGCGCTGTACGAGCACAGCGTGTTCGTCCAGGGCACGGTCTGGGGGATCAATTCCTTCGATCAGTTCGGCGTCGAGCTCGGCAAGAAGCTCGCCAGCGCGATCACGATCAGCGGTGCACACCGGCCGAGCGGACCCGGCGCAGCCGGGATCGCCGCGCTGATCGACTACGTCGTCAAGCACCGCTAGCGCGGGGCGGGCGCCGGGGCCTGCAGCGCGGCCGCGACCGCGGGGGCCGCCGCGCCGAGCAGCAGGTGCAGCCGTCGCTCGGCCGGACGCGCGACGCCGCGCGGGCTGAGCCGCCGCAGCGCCTCGTGATCGAGCGGCGCGGCGTCGCGCACCGTCACCAGCACCCGGCCGGCGGCCGCTTCGACCGATTCGACGTTCGCGGCGCCGCCGAGCGCGGCGAACGCCGCGCGGGCATCGAAGTCCGTGAGGCGGGCGGGCGCGGGCGCGGGCGCCGATCCACCGGTGCGGCTCGCGAGCGCGGTGCGAATCTCCGCGGCGACCTGATCGGCAATGGGCCCGAGGACCACCTGCACCGCGCCGTCGGTGAGCACCAGCACGCCGCTCGCGCCGAGGGTGCGCAGCGCGTCGCGATCGATCGCGGCCGCATTCGCGACGCGCAGGCGCAAGCGCGTCGTGCACGCGTCGACGTTCGCGAGGTTCGGCGCGCCACCGAGCGCGGCGACGAACGCCTCGGCGCGGGGTTCGGCGCCGGCCGCCGCGCCCCGCCGGGGCCCCGGTCCTGGCGCGGTCGCCGGTTCCGTGGCGACCGGCTCGCGACCGGGCGTATGCAGGTCGAAGCGGACGATGCAGAAGTGGAACAGCCCGTAGTAGATCGCGAAATACGCCGCGCCGATCGGCAGCAGCAGCCACGGGCGCGTCGCGCGCCCGTAGTTCAGCACGAAATCGAACAGGCCCGCGGAAAAGGTGAAGCCGAGGTGCACGCCCGCGAGCTGCATCAGCACCATCGCGGTGCCGGTCAGCAGCGCGTGCAGCGCGTACAACGGCGGCGCGAGAAACATGAACGTGAACTCGATCGGTTCGGTCACGCCGGTCAGGAACGAGGTCAGGGCGATCGAGGCGAGGAGTCCGGCGACCGCGGCGCGCCGCTCGGGATAGGCGGTGCGGTACATCGCGAGACAGGCCGCGGGCAGACCGAACATCATCACCGGAAAGAAGCCGCTCATGAACGCGCCGGCGCTCGGGTCGCCCGCGAAGAAGCGATTCAGGTCGCCGGTCGCGCCGTGGTAATCGCCGAGCAGGAACCACGCGATGTTGTTCAGGATGTGGTGCAGCCCGGTCACGATCAGCAAGCGGTTCAGCACGCCGTACGCGAACAGCCCGACGTACCCCGAGTCGAGCACCGCGCGGCTCAGCGCGTCCATCCCGCGATCGAGGTACGGCCACGCCCAGCCGAACGCGCCCGCGAGCAGCATGCCGGTGGCGCCGGCCGCGATCGGTACGAAGCGCCGGCCCGCGAAGAACGCGAGATAATTCGGCAGCCGAATGTCCCGGAACCGGTTGTACAAGGTGCCGCCGATCAGGCCCGAGAGGATCCCGATCGGTACGCTCAGCTTCGCGAGCGCCTGTGCCTTGTACGCGTTCGCCGCGAGGGCGTGCACGCTCGCCGGGAGCGATGCGGTCACGCTCGGCGGGACCTGCAGCAAGGCCTCGGCGCCGTGGGTGGTCACGAGGAAGCCGACGACGGCCGCGAGGCCCGCGGCGCCGTGGTTCTCCTGCGCGAGCCCGACCGCGACGCCGATCGCGAAGACCAGCCCGAGGTTGGCGAACACCGCGTTGCCGGCGGCGGCGATCCACGCGATGTCGAGCAGGTCGGGCTGACCGAGCCGCAGCAGGATCCCCGCGATCGGCAGCACCGCGATCGGCAGCATCAACGCGCGACCGAGCGGTTGGAGCGCGGCGGCGAATCTATTCCACATCGGTTCCTCCCCGGGCGGTCCAGGCCGCCACGGTGGCGCGCACCGCGGCGCCGTCGACGCAGTCGAGCGCGCGGTCGGCGAGCCGCGCGCAGGCGGCGAGGTCGAGGCCGCGGATCAAGCGTTTCAATCGCGGGACCATCGACGGAACCGCCGACAGTTCGTGCACGCCGAGCCCGAGCAGCACCGGGACCGCGCACGGATCCGACGCGAGGCCGCCGCAGACCGCGACCGGGCGGCCGGCGCGGCGCGCCGCCTGCGCCGCGCTGCGGATCAACGCGAGCACCGCCGGGTGCAGCGCATCGAGCGATTTCGCGAGCGCCGGATTCCCGCGGTCCATCGCGAGCGTGTACTGGGACAGATCGTTGGTGCCGATCGAGAAGAAATCGGTCGCCGTCGCGAGTTGCCCCGCGAGCACCGCCGCGGCCGGGGTCTCGATCATCACGCCGATCGGCGGCGGTGCGTCGATGCCGAGCGTCGTCTGCGCGTCGCGGAGGATCGCGTGCACCGCGCGGACCTCCGCGAGCCCGCTGACCATCGGCAGCAGGATCCGGCACACGCCGGCCGGACGGACCTTCAGGATCGCGCGCAGCTGGGTCGCGAGCAGGCGGGGATCGTGCAGGCTGGTGCGGATGCCGCGCAGCCCGAGCGCCGGATTCTCCTCCGCCGGCAGCGGCAAGTAGGGGATCGGCTTGTCGCCGCCCGCATCGAGCGTGCGTATCGTCAGCGGCCGGCCGTCGAGCGCGTCCGCGATCCGCTGATACACCTCGGCCTGTTCGTCCTCGCCGGGCGCGTCGGCGCGATCGAGGAACAGGAATTCGGTGCGCAACAGCCCGCAACCGTCGGCGCCGCGCGCGCGCGCGAGGCGCGCGTCCGCGAGGCTGCCGAGGTTCGCGTACACCGCGATCGGGGTCCCGTCGGCGCTCACGCAGGGGGCGTGCGCCTCGGCGAGATCCGCGGCTTCCTCGGCGGCGCGGGCCGCGAGTTCGGCGGTAATCCGGCGCGATCGCGCGTCGTCCGGGTGCGGGATCAGCTCACCGCGCTCGGCGTCGAGGATCACCGGCGTGCCGGGGGGGAGATCGAGCGCCGCCGGACCGAGCGCGACGAGCACCGGGATCCCGCGGGCGGCCGCGAGGATCGCGACGTGCGACGTCGCGCCGCCCGCCGCCATCGCGATGCCCGCGACCCGATCGAGATCGAGTTCCAGCCACTGCGAGGGCAACAGCTCCTCGGCGATCACGACCGCGCGCTCCGGCAACTCGATCCGGCCGTCGAGCGCCTCGCCGGCGAGCGCGCGCAGCACTTGCGCCTCCAGATCGCGCAGATCCGCGGCCCGCTCGGCGATCCGCGGGTCGCCGCTCGCGTGCAAGGCCGCGATCGTCGCGGCGATCGCGGCCCGCCACGCGGCGCCGGCGCTGCGGCCGAGTCGCAGCGCGTCCTCGGCGACCGTCAGCAGCTGGGGGTCGTCGAGCAGTTGCCGATGCGCGTCGAATACGCCCCGGTGCGATTCCGCGGCCGCCGCCCGGCGCTCGAGGCGCTCGCGCACCGTCGCGCGCGCGCTCGCGAGCGCGCCGCGCTCGGCGTCGGCATCGGCGCCCCGTTCGGCGATCTCGGGCAGCGGCGGATTCCAGCAAAACGCGACGCCGACCGCGAGGCCGCGCACCGCGCTCGTGCCGGGGAGCGGCGCGCCGGGGTCGATCCGGGGGACGCGCGCCGGTCGAGCGGACGCCGGCGGCGCCGGCGCCGCGGCGGCACCGAGCAGGCGTTCGAGCGCCGCGAGCGCGGCCCCGGCGTCGTCGCCGCGGACCTCGACGTCCAAGCGGTCGCCGCGGCGCACGCCGAGCGCCATCACCGCGCTCACGCTGCGCAGGTCCGCGCGGCGCCCGTTCGCGCGCACGTGCGCCTCCACCTGCAAGCCCTGCAAGCCCGCGGCGACGAGGCTCGCCGGCCGGGCATGCAGCCCATGGTCGAACGGCACGCGGAAGGTTCGCGCGACCGCCGGCCGCGCGGGGCCCGTCACCGCGGGGGAATCGGCTGGCGAATCGGCTGGCGAATCGCAGTCGAACAGTCGCTCACCCGCGCGGACGGACCGACCCAGGACGCGAGCGCCGATCGTCGCCGCGGCGCCGTGCCCGAGCAGGACCGGCGTCACCGCGCTCGGCGCGCGGCGCGCGAGCGTGTCGAGGTCGAAGCGCAGCAGCGGCTCGCCCGCGGCGACGGCGGTCCCGTCGGCGACCAGCGGCGAAAACAGCCCCGTGTCCAACGCGACCGTGTCGATCCCGACGTGCACCAGCACGTCGATGCCCGCCACGGTCTGGATCGTCAGCGCATGCCGCGCGCGCGGCGGCCAGCGAATCACGCCGGCGCAGGGTGCCCGCACCAGGTCGCTGGTCGGATCGATCGCGACGCCGTCGCCGGCGAGGCCACCCGCGAACACCGGGTCCGGGACCTCCGCGAGCGGCAGGGCCCAACCGTCGAGCGGTGCGAGCAGCGTCCATTGCGTCATCGAGGGGGCTCCCCAGGTGCGACCGGCCCGCGGTCCAACTCGACCCAGTCGATCGCCCACAGCGGATCGAGCCCGTGCTGGGCGAAGCGCAGGCACAGATCGTGCGTCCCGTGCACGCCGGTGATCGGCACCGCCGCGAGCTCGGTCACGCCGTCGAACGCGCGCGCCGGTGCGAGCGGCAAGCGCAGCAGGGCGGGCGCGTCGCAGCGGTCCACGCTCACGCGCAGTTCGCCCGCGGGCGTGCGCGGGGTCGCGAACCGGATCCGACGGCGGTCCGCACCGATCTGGAAATTGAACGGGATCTGACCGACCGCGACGCGCAGGCGCTGCGCCTGATCGAGGTTCGCGTGCGGATAGATCCAGCACGGATTCTCGATGTCGATCAGGAATCGCGCCCGCGGGCCCGAGATCGGCGCGTCGTCCTCGACGTTCAGCGGCAGTCGCTCGGTGCACAGCCGGAGTTGCTGACTGGTGCGCCGTTGCGCGGTCGCGAGCGAGTACACGCGGTCGAACGCGGGGCCGATCGCGGCGCCAGCCGCGAAATCCATCGCCCGCAGCCGTGCCGGCAGGCGGACCGACAGCGGCCGCCGATACACCGGCGAGCGCGCGGTCGGTCGACCGCCGTCGAGGCGGTAGCGAATGCGGCCGTAGCCCCCCTGGGTCGACAAGCGGATGCGCGCGCGGTCGTCGCGCCAATCGTAGGTCACCGCGCTGCGCACGCGAAACACGGTCGGCGAATAGCGGATGCCGAGCACCCGATACCGTCGCTCGAGCGCGATCAGGCGGCGCTCGAAGCTGCGCCAGTCGCGCCGCCGGCGCGGCGACCAGCCGATCTCGGCGAGCGCGGCGGCGCGCGGGAACGCCATCTGCCAGAGCTGCCGCGGCGTCCGCAGGTACTCGGACCAGAGGTTGCCCTGCACGCCGAGGATGTGCGCTCGCATGCTCGCGGGCAGGGCCCGCGGCAAGGGTTCGAACCGGTACAGTTCCCGCAGCGTGATCACGCGGCCGCGACCCGGCGGCTCGAACGCACCGTGACTCTGACGATTGTCGAAATACAGCGTCGGCCACGGCGCCAGGACCGCGTCATTGCCGCGCGCGGCCGCCGCCAGCGCGCCCGCGGTGCCGTGCCACGACAGGATCACCGCGCGGCGCGACGTTCCGGGCCGCAGCGTCTCGTCCCAGCCCACGGGCCGGCGGCCGTGCGCGAGCAGGTAGCGACCGATGCGCTGCTCGAAATACGCCGCGATGCCGCCGGGATCGGCGATCCCGAGTTCGCGGGCGCGCGCCTGCACCGCGGGCGAGCGCGCCCACGGCGTCCCGTCGACCTCGTCGCCGCCGATGTTCACGTACGGGCCGGGGAACAGCCGCATCACCTCGTCGAGCACGTGCTCGAGGAAGTGGAACGTGGCGTCGTCGATGTTGAACGGGGCGGCGTAGATGCCCCAGTCCGAGGGCACCGTGCGCGGCAATTCGGCGAGCGTCGCGAGCCGGGGATAGGCGACCTCGGCCGCGAGCGCGTGGCCGGGCATCTCGATCTCCGGCACGATCGTCACGTTGCGCGCCGCCGCGTACGCGACCAGCGCTCGCACCTGCCGGCGCGTGTAGTAGCCGCCGTAGCGCCGCGGTGCCTGCGTGCGCGGATCGAGGTCGCGGCGGGCGGCGCGGCCCGCGGGCACGCGCCAGGCGCCGATCGAGGTCAAGCGGGGATAGCGGGGCACCGCGAGGCGCCAGCCTTGATCGTCGGTCAGATGCCAGTGCAGCACGTTCAGCTTGGTGATCATCATCGCGTCGATGAGCCGACGGATCTCGGCCGGGCTCTGGAAGTGCCGGACCGAGTCGAGCAGCAGACCCCGCCAGCGAAATCGCGGCGCGTCGTCGATCTCGAGATCGGCGACGCGTACCGCGGACGCGGCGCGGCGCACGGGCGTGAGCTGCCACAGGGAGATCGCGCCGTACAGCAGGCCGGCGTCGGTCGGCGCCTCGATCGTGATCGAGTCGGGCGCGACGCGCAGCCGGTAGCTCTCCGCGCCCGGCCACTCGACCGCCCGTCGTTCGAAGCGGATCACGCCGTGCGCCGCCGCGGCCGTCGTCGGCGCCGCGAGCTCGATCCGGGTCGACCGGCGCAGCAGTTCGCGCAGCCGGTTCGCGGCCTGCATGGCGCCGGCGTCGCCCGGCGGGATGCGCAGCACGCAGTGCGCGTCGAGCCGGAAGCTCCCCGCGGCGCGGCGCATCGACACGGGAGCGGGGATCAGCGCCGGCCGGTCGGCGCGCGCCGCGGTCGCCGCGTGGGTCGCGGTCGAGGTCGTGGCGAGCAGGGTCGCGAGGAGGAGCGTTCGCGGTGTCACGAGAGGCTCGGGGGGCGGGCCGCGCGCGCGCGGCCCGCCCGACGCCGACCCGAGGCTTCAGAGGATGAAACGCACCCCGAAGTAGTACTGCCGGCCGTTCGAGTAGAACGCGCGGGGCTGCGAGGTGTTCGCCGCATAGTACTTGATCGTCGCGTTGGTGATGTTCAACGCGTCGAAGGTGAGTCCCCAGTGCCGGGTGATCGAGTAGTTGAGCGACGCGTCGAGGTTGCCGATGTCGTCCGCGTTCTCCAGCGAGCTGCGATCGAGGCCCACCAGGTAGTGCGAGCGGAAGGTGTAGGCCAGGTGGGCATTGAAGCCGCCTCGCTGAAAGTAACCTGCCACGTTGTACGTCAGTGTCGAGGCGCCGACAAGCGGCGTGTGATCGGCGGTCTGGCCGTCCGCATAGGTCATGTTCGACTCGATCCCGAAGCCGCCCCAGACCGGCTGGTCCCAGGTGAGCTCGACGCCCTTGTCCTGCGCGGTCGTGTTGATCGGCGAGGTGATCGTGTACGTCTGGTTGCTGTTCGTGAGCATGTCGAAGTAGACCTGCGACGAATTGCCGTAGTCGACGTACGAGGACATGTCCATGTAGAACACCCCGACCGCGAGCAGCGACTCGGGGCCGTAGTACCACTCGAGCGACGCATCGTAGTTCGCCGAGCGCAGCGGCTTGAGGTTCGGATTGCCGCCGTTGCCGACCAGGATCAGGTCCGTGAGGCTCACGGCCCCGCCGAGCGCGCTGTAGTCCGGCCGCGCCATCGTCTCGGCGGCCGAGGTGCGCAGCACCAGGTCCTTCGTCAGGTCGAACTTCAGGCTCGCGCTCGGCAGGATGTCGAGGTAGCCGTGGTCGATCAGCGTCGGCGTGAACGGACCGAACGCGGAGGTCGTGATCGGATTCGTGCCGCCGGAGACGTTCACGAGGCTCTTCTCGTACGTGTTCACCACGCGCACGCCGAAATTGCCGGCCCAGTGGTCGCCGCCGACGTTCGCCATCGCGTACGCCGCGAGGTCGTCCTCCTTCACGTCGAACTCGCCGGGCCAGTACAGCCGCGACGGACCGGTCGAGACCCCGGCCGCGACATAGTTCGCGATCGCGTCGCCGCCGTACTGATAGACGTTCGTCGGGAAGCTGCCGCCGCCGCCGAGACCCGAGGTGAAGTTCGACGGGTAGGTCGCACCGCCCCAGACCGGGACGTTCGACCAGCAATACGAGGTGCAGCCGCCGTCCTCGGGGAAGCTCACGTTACGCTCGTGCTGGGCGACGCGTACGCCGAATTTCATCGATTCGAACGGTGCCTGGTGGAGCTTCAGCAGCGCGTCGACCTGGCCATAGGTCTCCTTGTCGACCGACTTCTCGATGTCGTTCCATGCCCAGCTCGTCGAGAACTGCGCGGGCGAGGCCGTGTTCAGGCCGGGGAACGCGACGCTCGCGGGACCGCTCAGGCCGTTCATCGAGTAGCTCAGGCCGTTGCCGCCCGCCGATTCGTACGCCGGCTCGGTGGGCGTGTTGCCGACACCGTGGGTGTAGCCCACCTGGGTGGTCACGGTCCAGTCGTCGCTCGGCTGGTACTTGCCGTCGAAGTCCAGATAGTAGGTTTCGGCCGACGCGCCCGGGCGGTAGATCTGGTCGTATACCGCCGACGCCGGCGCGCCGGTCGCCGTCGGCCAGGTCGCCGACGTCAGCGTGCCGTTCGCAACCGTCGCCGCGGTCGGCACGTAGGTGGGGCTGATCACGTGACTGACCCAGGCCATGAAGTTGCGGTTCGCGTTGTCCGCGTCCATGTGCGAGTAGAAGCCGTTCAGGTCGAGCGTCAGGGTGTCGATCGGACGGAACTCGAAATCGAAGTCGCCGCCGACGCGCTTGCGCGTCTGGGTGAACAGCGCCGAGCCGATCAGGGTCGGGTATTGCGCGTTGGCCGCGTTGGGCAGCGCGGAGTTCGCCGCTTGCCACGCCGCCGCCGTCGCCGGCGGCACGGCCGCGTAGCCCAGGAATTCCTGGCCGTTGCGCTGGACGTGACGCTGCTCGTCGAACCCCTGCAGCAGCAAGCCGACGTTGCCGTGCTTCCAGTTCAGCATGCCGTTGAACTGCGGGTCGACCTTGCCGGGCAGGTCCGTGTACACGCCGCCGGCCGCGACCTCCACGCTGAAATCCTTCGGGAAGTCGAGCGGCTTGCGCGTCTCGATGTCGACCGAGCCCGCGATCCCGCCTTCGGTGAGGTCGGCGCTCTGGCTCTTGTGCACGACCACCCGATCGACGAGTTCCGAGGGCAGCAGCGTGTAGCTCACGCTGCGGCCGACGGTCTGGAACTGATCGAGCAGGAACCAGTCGCCGGTCGCGACGGAGTGGCCGTTCACGGTCGTCTGCGTGAGGCTGGGGCTGGTCCCGCGAATGCTGACCCGGTCGTTCTCGTCGAAGCCGCCTTCGCCGCTCGCGGCCGATTCGGTGTTCACCCCGGGCAGGCGTTGCAGCGCGTCCGCGACGTTCTTGTCCGGCAGCTTGCCGACGTCCTGCGCGGTCACCACTTCCTCGGTACCGACCGCCTTGCGCTTGGCGGCGAGCGATTGCTGGATCTCGTAGCGGATCCCTGTCACCACGATCTGCTGCAGCGTTTCGTCGGTGTTCGTCGAGGCGGCGGCGGCGCTGGCCGCGCCGGCGACCGCGAGACAGGTTCCGCCGAGCGCCAGTCCGAGTACATGGGCCTTCGAATGCACTGTTCTTTTGCGTGCCATGAGGTGCTCCCTGTTGAGTTGGCCGCGGCCGGTCGCCGCCCTGATGTAATCCCAATGGAGCCCAGTCTAATGCCAATTAGCCGTAAAAAGCTAGATAATGGTGTACCAATTACTTGCCTGTCACGTCAATGCAATAAAAACAATGTCTTACTTGAGGTCTCGGTGTCGTGAAATATCGATTGGTATTGTAGTCGTCTGGTCGATGGGATACGGTAGGCGTCATGACCACGCTCGCGAAGCAATTGCGGCCGCTCGATCCGCAGGCGAACCAACCGCTGTACTTGCAGCTGCAACGCGCGTTGCGCGAGGCGATCGTGCAGCGACTGATCGGGCCCGACGATGCGCTGCCCGCCGAGCGAGAACTGGCGGCGGATCTCGCGGTGTCGCGGATGACGGTCCGCAAAGCGCTCGACGGGCTGGTCGACGAGGGCTTGCTGGTGCGCCGGCAAGGCTCCGGCAACTTCGTCTCGGCCCGCGTCGAGAAGAATTTCGCGAAGCTCACGTCGTTCTCGGAGGACATGCGCGCGCGCGGGCGTACCCCGCACAGCGTCTGGCTGAAACGCGCGGTCGGCACGGTGATGCCCGAGGAGGCGCTCACGCTGCGATTGAGTCCGGGAACGCCGGTCTATCGATTCCACCGGATCCGGTTCGCGGACGACGCGCCGATGGCGCTCGAATATGCGACGGTGCTCGCGTTCGCGTTGCCGTCGGTCGACGCGGTCGACCGCTCGCTCTACGAAGCCCTCGAGCGCAGCGGTCATCGCCCAGTGCGCGCGCTGCAGCGCTTGCGCGCGGTGCTGCTCACCGCGGAGCAGGCCGAATTGCTGAAGGCCAAGCCGTACGATGCCGGGCTGCTCGTCGAACGGGTCGGGTTCCTGCAGGACGGGACGGCGGTCGAGTATTCCCAGTCCTACTATTGCGGCGACACCTACGATTTCATCGCGGAACTGAGCAGCACGACATGAGCGTGAGCGGCGAGGATTCCACGCGCATGTTCCGCGAAGCGGCGCAGGCGGCGCAGTGCGTGCGGCGGCAACTCGAGTGCAATGCGGCGGTCGTCGAACGCATCGCCGCGGCGCTGCACGACCGGCCGCCGCGCGCGCTCGCGACCTGCGGGCGCGGCAGCTCCGATCACGCGGCGACGTTCGCGCGCTATCTGGTCGAGATGCGGCTGCGCTTGCTGAGTTCGTCGGTGTCCCCGTCGGTGAACTCGGTCTACGGGATCCGCCTGAACCTCGAGGGATGCCTGTTCCTCGCGTTCTCGCAGTCCGGCCGCAGTCCCGACCTGCTCGCGGCCGCGAACTCCGCGGCTCGCGCCGGCGCGCTGGTCGTCGCCTGTGTGAACGAGGCGGATTCCGCGCTCGCGCGCGCGGCGCATCACGTCGTGCCGCTGCACGCGAGTCCCGAGACCAGCGTCGCGGCGACCAAGTCGTACGTCGCGATGCTCGCCGCCTCCTTGCATCTGGTGGCGACGTGGGCGCGCGACCACGCGCTCCTGCGCGCGCTCGAGGAGGCGCCGGCGCTGCTCGAACGGGCCTGGGCGCTCGATTGGAGCGCCGCGCTCGCACCGCTCGTCCGCGCGGAGCACTTGCTCGTGATCGGCCGCGGTCCCGGCCTCGCGGTCGCGCAGGAAGCGGCGTTGAAGCTCAAGGAGACCTGTGCCTTGCACGCCGAGGCGTTCAGCGGCGCGGAGCTGCGCCATGGACCGATGGCCTTGGTCGGTTCGCAGGTGCCGGTGATGATCTTCGTGCAGGACGACGCGACCCGCGAGGGTCTCGAGCGCCTCGCGCGCGAACTCGTCGACCGGGGCGTGCCGGTGCTGGTCGCGGGCGCGCGCGTCGAAGGGGCGACCTGCCTGCCGATCCCGGCCTGCGACCCCGCCGCCGCGCCGATGGCGTTCGCGGTCGCGTTCTACCGCCTCGCGAACGCGCTCGCGCTGCGCCGCGGCCGCGATCCGGACGCGCCGCCGCTGCTCGCGAAGGTCACGGAAACCCATTGATGCGTTACGCGCTCGCGAACGGCCGCGTGCTCACCGAGCGCGGATTCGAGACCGGGCGCGTGGTGCTCGTCGACGGGGAATCGATCGAGGCGCTCGTCGACGAGCGCGACGCCGCGGGCGATCGCGCCGAGTGGATCGACCTGGATGGCGCGCTGCTGCTGCCCGGATTCATCGACACGCAGGTCAACGGCGGCGGCGGCGTGCTGTTCAACGACGACCCCAGCGTGGACGCGATCCGCGCGATCGGCCGTGCGCACCGCCGGTTCGGGACCACCGGGTTCCTGCCGACGCTGATCAGCGACGATCCCGCGGTGATGGTGCGGGCGATCCGTGCGGTCGAGGCGGCGTTCGCGGCGCGCGTCCCGGGCGTGCTCGGCATCCACATCGAGGGCCCGTTCCTCAACGAGATCCGCAAGGGCGTGCACGATCCGGCGAAGTTCCAATCGCTCGACGCGGCCGCGCTGGATCTGCTGTGCTCCGTGCGGACCGGCCGATCGGTGGTCACGCTCGCGCCGGAACTCGCACCGCCGGGCGCGATTCGCCGGCTCGCGCGCGCCGGACTGCGGGTTTGCGCCGGCCACACCGACGCGAGCTATGCGCAGATCCGCGCGGCGCTCGGCGAGGGCCTGTGCGGTTTCACGCATCTGTTCAACGCGATGTCGCCGATGACCAGCCGCGAGCCGGGCGTCGTCGGCGCGGCGCTCGAGGATCGCGACAGCTGGTGCGGCATCATCGTCGACGGCCGGCACGTCGACCCGGTCGTGCTCAAGGTCGCGCTGCGCGCGAAATCGCACGACCAGTTCCTGCTCGTGACCGATGCGATGGCCTGCGTCGGCACCGACGCGCGCGAGTTCGTGCTGCAGGGCCGGCGCATCGAAGTGCGCGACGGGGTCTGCATGGATCAGAACGGCGTGCTCGCCGGTTCCGCGCTCGACCTCGCCCGCGCGGTGCGCAACGCGGTCGATTGGCTCGATCTGTCGCTCGACGAGGCGGTGTCGATGGCGAGCGTGAACCCGGCGCGGTTCCTCGGACTCGACGATCGAGTCGGGCGGATTGCGCCGGGGCAACGCGCCAACCTGGTGGTGGCCACCGATCGACTCGAGATCCTGGATACCTGGATCGACGGCCGCAGCGCCGTCCGGCACCCGGACGGGTCCTGACCGCGGATCAGTGCGTGGGCGACGGCGCCGACGCCGGGGCTTGCAGGTCGATCCACGCGAGCACCCAGGTTTCCCCGCGCGCGGCCGGCGCGAGTCGCACGCACAGGTCGTGCAAGCCGTGCACCGCCGCCGGCACGCGCACGGTCGGCAGCACCACGAGCGGGTCACCGGTCCGCGGCAGCGGCAGCCGGGCGAACGGTGCGCCGGCGCAACCGTCGAGCCGGAGCAGGAGGTCGCCGGGCGCCGGCGATGGCCGCGCGCGCGCGCGGCGGGCGGGCGCGGCGGGTGCCCGGCGGATCGCGAGGCGCACGCGGCGGGCGACGTCGAAGTCGGCCTGTCGATAGACCCAGCAGCCGCGCGCCCCGCACGGCGACAGTTCGCGGCGGGTGCGCCGTTGCGCGGTCGCGAGGTCGATCCGCCGCGCGAGGATCGGGCCGATGCGCCGCGAGCCCGCGAATACGGCGGCGCGCACCGTGACCGGCAGCCGCAGCCGCAGCGGGCCGCGATACGGCGCGGAGTCCGCGCGCGGCGGTTCGCCGGCGAGCGTGTAGCGGATCTCGCCGGCGCCGTTCGCGGTCGACAGGGTCACCCGCGCGGTCGCCGCGCGGAAGTCGTACGCGACGCGCGCGCGCACGCGATGCGGCGCCGGTGCCGCCGCCACGCCCGCGCGGGCCGCGGTCGCGCCGAGCAGCGCGGCGAGCGCGAGCGTGCACCCCCGCGGGATCCGTGGCGGGGTCGGCGATCGGGCGGGCGATGGGCGGGCGCGGGGGAGCATCGGCGACGTTGTACGGCAGGGACGGGCCGCCGACAAGTGCGGCCTCGGGCCGATCCTCTATAATCCGCGCTCGGCCCCGACCCCCTGGAGCACCTCTTGTCGACAGCACGCAAAGGCATCGTCCTCGCCGGCGGCGCGGGCACCCGACTGCATCCGGTGACCTTGTCGCAGAGCAAGCAGCTGCTGCCGGTCTACGACAAGCCGATGATCTACTATCCGCTCGCGACGCTGATGACCGCGGGCATCCGCGAATTCCTGATCATCACGACGCCGCGCGATCAGACCGCGTTTCGCGACCTGCTCGGCGACGGCGCGGGCTGGGGCGTGTCGTTCCGCTACGCGGTGCAGGCCGAACCGAACGGGATCGCGCAGGCGCTGCTGATCGCCGAGGCGTTCCTCGCGGGCGCGCCGTCGGCGCTGATCCTCGGCGACAACATCTTCTACGGTGCGAACCTCTCCGCGGTGCTGCAGGCGGCGGCCGCGCGCGAGCGCGGCGCGACCGTGTTCGGCTACACCGTCCAGGATCCGGAGCGCTACGGCGTCGTGCAGTTCGACGCGACGGGGCGGGTGACCGACCTCGTCGAGAAGCCGAAGGACCCGCCGTCGAACACCGCGGTCACCGGGGTGTACTTCTACGATGCGCGCGCGCCGCAGTTCGCGCGCGCGATCCGCCCGTCCGCGCGCGGCGAGCTCGAGATCACGGACTTGAATCGCGAGTACCTGAAGGACGGCTCGCTGTGGGTCGAGCGGCTCGGCCGCGGCACCGCGTGGCTCGACACCGGCACGCACGACTCGCTGCTCGACGCCGGCGTGTTCGTGCGGATCCTGGAGGAGCGCCAGGGCCTGAAGGTCGCGTGCGTCGAGGAGATCGCGTGGCGCGCGGGCTTCATCGACGACGCGCAGCTCGAGCGGCTCGCGACGCCGCTGCTGAAGAGCGGCTACGGCGAGTACCTGTTGCGCCTGCTGCGGGAGGCGCGCGCATGAGATTCCACCCGACGCCGCTCGCCGGCGTCGTGCTGGTCGAACCGCAGGTGTTCGGCGATGCGCGCGGGTTCTTCATGGAGACCTGGCAGGAGCCGAAATTCCGCGCGGCCGGCATCGACGCGCGCTTCGTCCAGGACAACCACAGCCGCTCGACGCAGTGGACGCTGCGCGGCCTGCACTTCCAGATCGAGCACACCCAGGGCAAGCTCGTCCGGGTCGCGACCGGCAGCGTGTTCGACGCGGTCGTGGATCTGCGGCGCGGCTCGCCGAGCTTCGGCCGCTGGTGGGGCGTCGAGCTCTCCGCCGAGAATCGGCGGATGCTGTGGGTCCCGCCGGGCCTCGCGCACGGGATCCTGGTGACCTCGCCCGCCGCGGATTTCCTCTACAAGTGCACCGATCTCTACAGCCCGGCGCACGAGCGCACGCTGCGCTGGGACGATCCGACGATCGGCATCGCCTGGCCGCTCCCCGCCGGCGTGACGCCGACGCTGTCGGCGAAGGACGCGCAAGGGCGCGGCTTCGACGCGATCGAGACCTTCCCGTGAAGGTGCTCGTGACCGGTGCGGGCGGTCAGGTCGGTCGCGAGCTCGCCCGAACCGTGCCGCCCGGCCTCGCGCTGACCGCGCTTGGCCGGCAGGACCTCGACATCGGCGATGCGGCGGCGGTGGCCGCGGCGATCGCCGCGAGCGGCGCGCGCTGGATCGTGAACGCCGCCGCCTACACCGCGGTGGATCGCGCCGAGAGCGAGCCGGCCGCGGCGCGGGCGATCAACGACACCGCGGTCGGTACGCTCGCGGCCGCCGCCCACGCCGCGGGCGCGCGGCTCCTGCACCTGTCGACCGACTTCGTGTTCGACGGCCGCGCGAATCGCGCGTATCGCCCGGAGGATCCCCCGAATCCGTTGTCGGCGTACGGCCGCAGCAAGCTCGACGGCGAGCGGCGCGCGCTCGCCGCGGCGTGCGGCGCGATCGTGCTGCGCACCGCGTGGGTCTACGCCGCGCACGGGCGGAACTTCGCGCTGACGATGCTGAAGCTCCTCGGCGAGCGCGACCGGGTGCGCGTCGTCGCCGATCAGATCGGCGCGCCGACCTGGGCGCGCGGGCTCGCGCAGGCGATCTGGGCGCTGGTGCGCGCCGACGCGCCGCCCGGCCTCCTGCACTGGTGCGATCTCGGGGTCGCGAGCTGGTATGACTTCGCGGTCGCGATCCAGGACGAGGGACTCGCCCGGGGGCTGCTCCCGCGGCGGGTGCCGATCGAGCCGATCGCGACCGCCGACTACCCGACGCCGGCGGTCCGTCCGGCGTTCAGCCTGCTCGACACGCGCGCGACGCGCGCGCTGATCGACGCACCGGCGCGCCACTGGCGCCATCACCTGCAAGGAATGCTCGATGAGCTTCGTGCCGCGTAATCTCCTCGTGACCGGCGGCGCCGGCTTCATCGGCGCGAACTTCGTGCGCCACTGGCTCGCGCGCGGCGGCGACGGCCGGGTCGTCGTCTACGACGCGCTCACCTACGCCGGCAACCCGGCGAACCTCGCGGGCCTCGACGCGGATCCGCGCTACGCGTTCCTGCACGGCGACATCTGCGACGAGGCGGCGGTGCGCGCGGCGCTCGAGGCGCACGCGATCGACACGATCGTGCATTTCGCGGCGGAGTCGCACGTCGACCGCTCGATCCTCGGGCCGGACGAGTTCATCCGCACCAACGTGCTCGGCACGCACGCGCTGCTGAAGGCAGCGAAGGCGCACTGGCTCGCGGGCGCCGCGCGGCCGCACCGCTTCCATCACGTCTCGACCGACGAGGTGTACGGGAGTCTCGCGCCGCAGGACCCGCCGTTCCACGAGGCGACGCCGTACGCGCCGAACTCGCCGTACTCGGCGAGCAAGGCGGGCTCGGACCACCTGGTGCGCGCGTATCACGAGACCTACGGGCTCGCGACGACGATCACCAATTGCTCGAACAACTACGGACCCTATCAGTTCCCCGAGAAACTGATCCCGCTGGTGCTGATCAACATCCTGCAGGGCCAGCCGCTGCCGGTGTACGGCGACGGTCTGCAGATCCGCGACTGGCTCTACGTCGAGGATCACTGCCGCGCGATCGCGCTCGCGCTCGAGCGCGGCCGCGCGGGCGAGGTGTACAACGTCGGCGGCAATGCGGAGACCGCGAACCTCACGATCGTGCGCACGCTGTGCGCGCTCATCGATCGACGCCTCGCCGCGGCGCCGGCGCTGCGCGCCGCGTATCCGCAGAGTCCCGCCGCCCGCGGCGGCCGCGCGCTCGAACTCATCACGCACGTGCGCGACCGGCCGGGGCACGATCGACGCTACGCGATCGATTTTCGCAAAGCCGCGCGCGAGCTCGGCTACGCGCCGTCGGTGTCGATCGAGCACGGGCTCGAGCGCACGATCGACTGGTATCTCGCGCACGCCGAGTGGTGGCGGGCGCTGCTCGGACGGGATTACGCGGCGTGGGTCGCGACGAACTACCGGCGGTAGGTCGTGCGGCAGGGCCGCGGATGCCGACTGGAGTTCGGACACTGTCAACGTTTATGATCGGTCGCACGTTATGGTGGTTTGCCAACGCGTCGGCCGACGGCGCGGCCTGTCGCCGATCGGCGACATGATCAGGGACGATCGGATCGGAGGAATGACCGCCTTGGCGACACGACCCCTCAATGAGGAACCGCGGAGTCGAGCCCCGAAGAACCCTTCGGTCGGCCCCGCGTTCCGTCCGCATCTGGTGCGCGTCGAGCCGCGCGCCGCCGCGTCGGCGCGCGATCGGCGCGACCGCGAGCCGGCCGCGGTCCGCGTCGCGCCGTGGGCCGAGGCGCTCAAGCGGGGCATCGATCTCGCCGGCGCGGTCGCGCTGGGGGTGCTGCTGCTGCCGTCGATCGTCGTGATCGCGCTGCTGCTGCGCCGCCAAGGCGGGCCGGTGATCTATCGCCATCGGCGCATCGGCCGCGACGGCCAGAGTTTCGATTGCCTGAAATTCCGCAGCATGTTCCCGGACGCCGAACGGCGGCTGCGCGAACTGCTCGACCGACACCCGGAACTCGAGGAAGAATGGCGGCGGGATCACAAGCTGCGCAACGACCCGAGGATCACTGCGCTCGGCCGGTTCCTGCGGCGCACGAGCCTCGATGAACTCCCGCAACTGTGGAACGTCCTGCGCGGCGAGATGAGTCTCGTCGGCCCGCGGCCGATCGTCCGCGAGGAAACGATCCGCTACGGGCGGCACATGCGGTCGTACCTGGCGGTGAGGCCGGGCATCACCGGCCTGTGGCAGGTCACCGGCCGCAACAACATCGGCTATCCCCGGCGCGTCGCGCTCGACGTGTATTACGTGCGGCATCGAGGCCTGCGCCTCGATGCCTACATCCTGCTGAAGACGCCGTGGGTGGTGCTCGGCGGCGACGGCGCGTGCTAGCGGCGTCAGGCGAGGAGGTGCGGAGTCCAGTCGCCCACGCACTCGACGATGTCGAGATAGGCCTGGTCGAACGCGGCCCGCGGCAGGCGGTACGGATCCGCGACGTCACGGTCGCCGCGCCATTTGCCGAGCTTGAACACGCGACCGCGAAACTGCGGGAACTGCTCGACCATCCAGCGTCGGTGGCCTTCGTCGAGCGCGAGCACCAGGTCCGCCGCCGCGAGCAGCGCGGCGTTCACTTGCCGGCCCCGATGCTCCTCGAGGTCGTGGCCGTGTTCCTGCATCACCTCTCGCGCGAGCGGATCCGCCGGATGACCGACGAGCGCGGCGATGCCGGCGGAGGCGACCCGCTTCGAGGTCGCGCGCAGCCGATCGCGCAGGATGGCCTCGGCCATGGGACTGCGGCAGATGTTGCCGGTGCAGACGACGAGAATCGAATCGAACATCGACAACCCTGGGGTGATGGCCGACAAATCTTAACACCGGGTGCCCGGACGCGTGGATGCCGTCACGCGAACGGTTCGGGTAGACTGCACGCGTTCTTGCGGCATGCCGTCGATGGAGTCGATCTTTGCGAGCGATAGTGCGCAGCGTCGGGAAAACCGGATCGTGTGAGCTTGTGGAATCCGCGGCGTGCGCCGGGCACCGCGCGCGCTGGTGGCCGCGCGCGCGCGCCGCACTGCTGCCGGCCGCGCTGCTCGCCGCGAGCGGCTGTACCTGGCTCATTCCCGGGATGAACGTGCACCCGGGTCTGCCCGGGCAGCATCCGTACTTCGAGCAGGGCTCGACAGCCTCGACCGCGGCGAATCAGCGCCTGCGCTATCGGGTGATTCCGATCACGCCGACGGTCGTCGCGTCGCTGCTCGATCATCCGGCTCCCGCGGATGCGCCACCGCCGGGCGCGCCGAAGCTCAAGGCGCTGTTGCCGTCGATGGTGCCCCCGGACTACCGGATCGGTCCCGGCGACCTGATCAACGTGACCGTCTGGGACCACCCCGAGCTCAACGCGCCGGCCGGGACGGTGACTCAAAACGCGGCGCTCAGTGGTCAGTTGGTCTCGAGCGACGGCATGCTGTTCTATCCGTACGTCGGCAATTTCCACGCCGGCGGCATGACCGCGGAGCAAGTCCGCCAGTACCTGACCGCGCACTTGCGGCACCTCATCCAGAATCCGCAAATCAGCGTGCGCGTGCTCCAATACGGTTCCCAGCGCGTCGAAATCACCGGCGAGGTCGCGAACCCGCGAACCATCACGCTCGGCAACGTGCCGGAGGGCGTGCTGCAGGCGATCGACGCCGCCGGCGGATTGACGCCGGGCGCGAGCCGCCGCCGCGCGATCCTGGTTCGCCACGGCGTGCGCTACGACATCGACCTCGCCGGATTGCTGTCGGGCAGCCGGCTGGTGCCGAATCCCGAACTCGAACCCGGCGACATCATCCACGTGCCGGATCAGTCCTCCGACCAGATCTTCATGCTCGGCGCGGTCACGCAGCAGCGGCCGCTCGCGATGACGCAGGACCGGATGACGCTGATCCAGGCGCTCACCGACGCCGGTGGTCTCGACGCGACCCGGGCGAGCGGTTCGGGCGTGCTGGTGTTCCGGTTGCCCGCGCACGCGAAGCCGGGCGCCGCGGCCGAGGTCTACGAGATCAACATGAGCACGCCGCAGGGCGTGCTGCTCGCCGGCCAGTTCCCGCTGCGACCGCGCGACGTCGTCTACGTGCAGGCCACCGAATTCGCGCAATACAACGCCGTGATCAACCAACTGCTGCCGACCATCACCGCGGTGTTCGAGCTCAAACAAACGGTGGGGTTCTGACGCGATGTCCGCCGATCCCAGCATGAACGGCGTCCTCCCGCCGCCGTCGTCGGCGCGATTGCGCACCGCGAGCGATGAAATCAGCTTCCGGGAGATCCTGCAGCTGCTGTACGCCGGCCGCTGGACGATGGCCGCGATCACCGCGGCCGTGCTCGCGCTCGGCATCGTCTATTTGATCCTCGCGCGGCCGATCTACGACGTCGACGGCATCGTGCAAGTCGAGCAGAACCAGGGACCGGCGGCGACCTACGCGAACCCGATGAACTCGTCGATGGGCAACCTCGGCTCCTTGCTGTTCGGTTCGGGCGTCCAGGCGGAAGCGGAAATCCAGATCATCCAGAGTCGGCTGGTGCTCGATCAGGTGATCGACCGGATGCACCTGCTGGTCAAGGCCGAGCCGCGCTATTTCCCGATCATCGGCCGCGCGGTCGCGCGCTGGAATCGGCGTGCGACCGCGCCGGTCGGTGCCCCGCCGTTCCTCGGCAGCTTCGGCTGGGGCGGCGAACGCATCGCGGTGACGCGGTTCGACACTCCCGAGCGGTGGTACAACGTGCCGTTCACCTTGACCGCCACCGGCGGCGGCACCTATCGGATCGAGGATCCGGCGGGCGTTACCGCGATCACCGGGCGGGTCGGCCAAGCCGAGGATTTCTCGACCGAGTACGGCCCCGTGCACCTCGAGGTCGGAGCGCTGCTCGCACGGCCCGGCGAGCGATTCCGGATCACGCGCCTCGCGCGGCAGACCGTGCTCGCCGAATTCGCGCAGAAGCTGTCGGTGAAGCAGCTCGGCAACGTGAGCCTGACCTCGTCGTCCGGCGTGATCCAGATCGGCTATTTCGGGTTCGACAAGGACCGGATCACGCGGATTCTCGACTCGCTGGAAAACGCGTATCTGCGCCAGGACGTGCAGCGCCGCTCGCTCGAGGCCGAGCAGTCGATCCGCTATCTGCAGGCGCAATTGCCGGCGTTCAAGGCGAAGATGGACGCCGCGCAGGCCGCGCTCGCGCGCTACGAGCAGGCCCACGGCGCGCCCGCCGTGCCGGTGGAGACCGAGCTGCTGCTCAAGCAGAACGTCGAGCTCGAAACCGCCCGCCTGAAACTCGAGCAACAGCGCAGCGAGGCGCTGCGCGTGTTCACGCCCGAGAATTCGGTCGTTCTCGCGATCGACCGGCAACTGGCGCTGATCGCGCAAAAGGAGCAATCGCTGCAGGGGCAGATCGAGCAGCTGCCCAGCCTGCAGCAGAACGTGGTCACCTTGATGCGCAACGTCGAGGTGACCAGCCAGCTGTACACCGCGATGCTGACCGCGGTCGAGCAGTTCCAGGTCGCGAAGGCGGGAACCGTCGGCGGCGTGCGGATCGTCGACTACGCGTTGCGGCCGTTCAAGCCGGCCGCGCCGCGCAAAGCCCTGGTGCTCGTGATCTCGCTGCTGCTCGGCGGGTTCCTCGGCGCGGTCTACGTCGTGGTCCAGCGCGCTCTGTTGCGCGGCGTCGACGACCCGGGCGAGATCGAGCGCGAGCTCGGGCTGTCGGTGCTGGTGTCGATCCCGTACATCGCCGAGCAACGCAAGATCACCCGCGCGGTCGCGCGCGGCGAGCTGGGCTCGCACGTGCTCGCGATGCTGCATTCGCAGAATCCCGGCGTCGAGGCCTTGCGCAGCCTGCGCACCTCGCTGCATTTCACGATGATGGACGCCACCAACAACGTGATCCTGCTGACCGGGCCCGCGCCCGGGATCGGCAAGTCGTTCGTGGCGGCGAACTTCGGCGCGGTGCTCGCGCAGTCCGGCAAACGCGTCGCGGTCGTCGACGTCGATTTGCGCCGCGGCTATCTGCAACGGTATTTCGGGCTCGCGAGCGAGCCCGGCGTCAGCGACTTCGTCGCGGGCGACGTGGAGCTCGCGGCGATCCTGCAGGCGACCGGCGTCGAGGGGCTCGACTTCGTCGCGCGGGGGCATGCGCCGCCGAATCCGGCCGAACTGCTGATGCACGAGCGCTTCGCGCGGCTCGTCGCGGCACTCTCGGCGAGCCACGACTACGTGCTGCTCGACAGCCCGCCGGTGCTCGCGGTCGCGGATGCCGCGATCATCGGCAAGCTCGCCGGCACCACGCTGCTCGTGCTCAAATCCGCGGAGCATCCGCTGCGCGAGATCGAGGAAGCGGTCAAACGTCTGGTGAACGCGGGCGTCCGACCGCGCGGGATCCTGATGAACCAGGTCGGCCACCGGCTCGGCACCGTCGGTTACGGCAACTACGGGTACGCGAACTACCGTTACGACCGGTGACGCCGGCGACGGGCCGGCGCCGCTGCAACGCAGAGGAGGACGTCCGATGCGACGGATACTCGAGACCTTGACCCTGAGCGTGGCGCTCGCGACGACGGGCATCGGCGGCGCGTCGGCGCACGACCTGCTGCTCGGGGTGAACACGCACGCGATCGATTACCCCGGCGCGCAGCCGCTGATGCTGGACCTGGCGCGCAAGCTCGGCGTGGATTCGGTGCGCGCCGATGCGCAATGGAAGCTCGTCGAGACCCGCAAGGGCCAATACCAGATCCCGCCGGCCTGGGATCAGTTTGTGGATCGGGCGCGGCGGCGGGGCATCGCGCCGCTGCTGATCCTCGACTACGGCAATCCGTTCTATGACGGCGGCCACCTGCCGCGCTCGCCGGCGGCGATCGCGGGCTTCGCCCGCTACGCGGCGTTCGTGGTCCGTCACTTCGCCGGCCGCGTGCGGTATTACGAGGTCTGGAACGAGTGGAACACGGGGACCGGCGGCTATTATCCGGGCGGCAGCGCGGCGGACTACGCGCGGTTGTTCGACGCCACCGATGCGGCGATCAAGCGCGTCGATCCGAACGCGGTCGTGTTGGCCGCAGCCGGCTACCAGGATTGGTACGCGCAGATCGGTCGCCTCGGCGTCGCGGCGCGCGCCGACGGCGTCGCGATGCACCCCTACGTGCCGAAGGAGCCGGGCTATCGGGAGTCGGTCGGCTCCAACGGGCCGGAGCGCAGCGCGCAGTACCTGATCGACACCGAGGCGACCCTGCGGCGCCTGAGTGGCGGCCGGGAGATTCCGCTCTACGTGACCGAGATCGGGTGGCCGACGAGCACCGGCCGGCGCGGGTATCCGGAGGCGGACGTCGCCGCGATGACCGAGCGGAGTCTGTTGCTGTACGCCTCGTTGCCGTACGTGCGCGGGGTGTGGTGGTACTCGCTGATCGACGACAGTCCGGACGCGAGCAATCCGGAGGCGCGCTTCGGTCTGTTCCGCCAGCACTATGCGATGAAGCCCGCGGCGGGGGTGTTCCAGTCCCTCGCGCCGCTGGCGATCCACAACGATCTGCGCTTCGACCCGCACTCGAACCTGGGCGCGGGCCTGGTCATCCTCGGCCACAGCGCGTCGCCACGGCCGGCCGTGATCGCGTGGCAGATCCCGAGCGAGCCGCGCGGCGGCGGGCCCACGCTGCAATTCGTGGTCACCTGCGATCCCGCGCTGCGGGTCACGCGGAGCTTCGGCGGCGCCGCGGGCGGCGCACGCCGCGTGCTGCCCGTTCCCGCCGCGTTCACGTATCGCGCGGGCCACTGCACGCGGGAGCCGCTCCTTGGACGACCGTAATGCCCGCGGCCGCTGAGGCGGCGGAGCCCCGCGCGTGAACGGCGCGGTCATCACGCTGAAGGTGCTGGTGGCGATCGTGCTGCTCGCCAGCGCGCCGCTCGCGCTGCGGCGGCGGTGGCGGCTGTTCCTCGCGATTCCGCTCGCGGTGTTCCAATGCTACATCCCCGGCATGCAGGTGGCGGGCGTGCCGATCCCGCTGGCGTTCTGGGGCGGCTTGATGTTGTGGCCGGAGATGGTCCGCGAGAGCCGCCAGGTGGTGACGTGGAAGCCGACGGCCTGCTTGCTCGGCATCGTCGTGATGTACGCGGTCAGCCTGCTGTGGTCGCCGGATCGCAAGATGGGGCTGCAGCCGATCGGCTATTGCCTGCAGTTCCTGGTGATCTTCGCCGCCGTGGTCACGGAAGGCCGGCGCGACGAGGGCCTGATCCTGCGGCTGCTCGCGGCGACCGCCGGCCTGGCCCTGCTCGAGGCGGCGCTCGTGATCGCGGGACGGCTGTCGCCGGGCCTCAAGCTCACGTTCCTGCTGTCGCCGCTCGCGCGATGGGTGGTCAGTCCGAACATCATCGACAACCTGTTCACCGGTCAATACAACGGCGTGCTCGATCCGTCGAAGTCGGGCGGCGTGTTCGTCAATGCGAACGTCGCCGCGACCTTTCTCGGCATCGCCGCCTGCACGGCGCTCGGCCTCGCGTTGCACCTGCGCCAACGCTGGCTGGGCGTGCTCGGCGCGGTGCTGCTCGTTGCGGTCGTGTTCGCGGGGTCGAAGGCGGGCGTGATCCTCGCGGCGGCGGTGCCGGTGCTGATGCTGCACGCGATCTCCTTGCGGTATCGACCCTGGCGCAACCGCCTGCGCGTCGCGATGATCGCGATCATCGTCGGCGGCGCGCTCGGGTGGTTCGCGCCGAAGGCGTTTCGCGCGAGCGAGGCCGGCGGCTTGCGCGAGTTGAGCGCGTTCCTGCAGCGTTCCGGCATGACCTTGTCGGCCCGCGAGAAGATCTGGGAATACGGCGCGCAGGCGTTCGCGGAACATCCGGTCAAGGGTCAAGGCTTCGGCGGCTGGCAGCTCGAGTTTCCGAAATACGCGCGCAAGGTCGGTTTGTCGCCCGACCTGCCGCCGCAGAACACGCTGATCTACCTGTGGTCGCAAGGCGGCCTGCTGGCGGCGCTGCTCGGGATCGGCTTCATCTACCAGGTCCTGCTGATCGGTTGGCGGCAGCTGCGCGACGAGCACGCTCCCGGGTTCGGCCTGAGCCTCGGGATGACCGCGGCGTTCCTGTGGGCGTTCGTGCGCGGCATGGGCAGCAACTACGGGCTGCTCGGCGATATCCACATGTCGCCGCTGCTCGCGACGCTGCTCGCGCTCGGCTACCTGCACCGGCAACCGCAGACGGTGCGGGATGCGCACGGCCGCTTCGGCGAGCGGTTCGGCGTTCGCGCGGCGACGGGTGCGCCGCTGGCGCGCCTCCGCACCGGATAGCCGGGCGGCGCCGCCCCACGACGCACCGATCGCCCATGGACCGACGGACCAAGATACGCCTTGCGAAGACGCCGATCGTCGGCCGCGCGCTGCTCGCGGTCTACCGGGCGCAGATCGCGTTCGCCTCCCTGCGCGCGCCGCTCGCGAACGGCCTGCACTGGTGGTGGCGCTCGAACGAGATCACCAATTTCACCTACGACCTCGACGCGCTCAATCAGCGGTATCTGGCGGCCTTGATCGCCGACGTACTGGACGTCGACCCGCGCGCGATCGAGCGCTACCTGCAGGAGCTGGCGGACGATGCGCCCCTGCGCGCGCATCTCGCGGCGACGACCGCGCGCAGCGAGCGCGGCTTCCTCGCCGACACCGAGGTGCGGTTCGGGCGCAGAATCGGCTGGTACGCGATCGCACGGGCGATCAAGCCGCGAGTCATCGTCGAGACCGGCGTCGACAAGGGGCTCGGCGCCTGCCTGTTGACCGCCGCGTTGCTGCGGAACCGCCAGGAAGGTTGCGACGGCCGGTATTACGGGACCGACATCGACCCCGGCGCGGGCTATCTGCTGTGCGGCGAGTACGCCGAACGCGGCCGCATCCTGTACGGGGACTCGATTCGATCGCTCGCGAATCTGGACGAGACGATCGATTTGTTCATCAACGACAGCGATCATTCGACGGACTACGAATATCGGGAATATTTGACCGTCGCCGGCAAGCTGTCGAAGAATGCGATCGTGCTCGGCGACAACGCCCATTGCAGCGATCGATTGCTGCAGTTCGCGCGCGAGACGGGCCGGCATTTCCTGTATTTTCAGGAGAAACCGGTCGGACACTGGTACCCGGGCGGCGGCATCGGCATCGCGTTCCACCGGCGCCGCGGCGAACCGGCGGACGACCGATGAGCGGTCGCCGCGCGCCCCCGCGGACCGGCGTCGAGGAAGGAAGGATTTGCAAACCGTCGCGGTATTCCGCCATCAACTGTTCAAGCGATCGGAGCCGTTCATCGCCGATCAAGCGCAACAGATCCAGCGTTTCGAGATGCTGTACCTGGGTCGGGAGCGCCTCGGCGCGGCGCCGCCCGGCGCCGCGAGCCTCGCGCTCAGCGACCGACCCGCCGAGCGGCCGCTCGGGGCGCGCCTCCGGCAGGTCCTGACCCGCGACGCGCGGCCGTACCTGCGCTTGCTCGACGGCCGGCGTCCCGACGCGATCCATGCGCATTTCGGCGTCGACGCGGTCTATGCGCTGCCGCTCGCCGCGCGCTTGCGCGCGCCACTCGTCGCGACCTTCCACGGCTACGATGCGACGCTGTCGGTGTCCGCGTTGCTGCGCGCCGGCAAGCCGTCGTGGGTGAACTACGTGCTTCACCGCCGCGAGCTCGCGCGGCGGGGCGCCGTGTTCCTGTGCGTGTCGGAGTTCGTCCGCCGCCGGGTCATCGCGCTCGGGTTTCCCGAGGCACGCACTCGCGTGCACTACATCGGCGTGGACGTCGACGCGATTCGACCGCGCACGCCGCGTCGCGAGCGGCCGACGGTCGTCCACGTCGCGCGCCTGGTCGAGAAGAAGGGGACCGCGGACCTCATTGCGGCGTTCGCCCGGTCGCTTCGGGTCGTCCCCGACGCGGAGTTGCTGATCGTCGGCGAAGGGCCCCTCGAGGCCGCGTTGCGGCGGCAGGTCGCGGACCTCGCACTCTCCGGCGCGGTTTGCTTTCTCGGGGCCCTGCCGCACGCCGAGGTCGTCGACCTCGTGGCGCGATCCTGGGTGCTGGCGCTGCCCAGCGTCGAAGCCCGCAGCGGCGACGCCGAAGGCCTCGGCATGGTGCTGCTCGAGGCGGCCGCCAGCGGGGTGCCGGTCGTCGCGAGCCGCCACGGCGGGATCCCCGAAGTGGTGCAGGACGGCGAGACCGGCCGCCTGTGCGCCGAACGCGACGTCGACGGGCTCGCGGCGGCGCTCACCGAACTGCTGCGCGACGATCGGCTGCGCGCGCGGATGGGCGATGCCGCCCGGGATCGCGCGGAACGCCACTTCGATCTGCGGCGGCAGTCGCAGGCCTTGGAGGCGATCTACGCGGACGTGCTGGGTCGGTCGTCATGAGCCGGCCGCGGCAGGTGGTGATGCTGGCGCGCGTGCTGCCCCATCACGGGATCGGCGGGATGCAGGCGGTCGCCTGGGACCTGGCGACCGCGCTGGCGGCGCGCGGCGTCGGCGTCACGGTGCTGACGGCGGCGATCCCGGGACGGGCCGCGGATTTCGTCGACGCCGGGGTGCGGGTGCGCGCGCTGGACGGCACCTCCTGGCGTCGCTACGGGCGGCCCTGGTGGCGCGCGACCCGCCGGGTGTTCGAGCAGGAAGGGCTCGCGTGCTGCGACCTGGTGTTCAGCGTCAGCGCCGGCGGCTTCGGGCTGTTGCCGCTGCGCGCCCGGCTGCCGCAGGTGCCGTTCGTGCTGCAGGCCCACGGCACCTCGATCGGCGAAGTGATCTCGAAGTGGCGCTCGGGGAGCGCGAAGGCGATCGCGAGTTCGGTGCGCAACCTCGCGTGGATCGGCAAGGACCTGCTGGCCTACCGGCAGTTCGACGCGATCGTCGCGGTCGGCGAGGCCGTCGCCCGGGATCTGTCGACCTGGCCGATCGATCGGTTCGTCGATCGCCGGCGGCTGCACGTGATCCCCAACGGGATCGATACCGAGGTGTTCGCGCCCGATCCCGCGGCCCGGCGCCGCGTGCGGCGCGAGTTCGACTGGGACGACGCCCTGCGAGTCGTCGTCTCCGCGAGCCGCTTGCATCGGCAGAAAGGCCTGGACCTCGGCCTCGACGCGTTCGCGCGCCTGGCGCAGCAGGAGCCGGACTGGCGGTACCTGATCGTCGGCGAGGGTCCGGAGCTCGAGCCGCTGCAACGCCGGGCCGCCGCGCTCGGCGTCGCCGAGCGCGTGCATTTCACCGGCGCGGTCGGCCGCGAGCGCATCGCGGCGTATCTGAACGCCGCGGACGTGCTGTTGTTCACGACCACGCGCGTCGAGGGCAATCCGCTGAACGTGCTGGAAGCCCTGGCCGTCGGCCTGCCCGTGATCGCCTCACGCCATCTGGCGACGGGCGCCGCGACGCCCGCGGGCCTCGTGCGGGTCGACGAGCGCGACGCCGCGGCGGTCGCGGCGGCCTTGCGCGACGTCCTCGCGGCGCGACCGCGACCGCGGAGCGCGCTGCCGCGCGGCGCCTCGATGCGCGAGTCCGTCGATGCCCATCTGGCCTTGTTCGACGCGCTGATCGCGAGCCGCGGGCAGCACCGCCCGGTCGGCGGTCGGTGAACGCGCGATGAGCCTCGCGCGCAACACCGTCTACAACCTGCTCGGCGCGGGGGTGCCGATCGTGCTGTCGCTGGTGACGGTGCCGCTGTATCTGCGGTTCATCGGCGAGGCGCGCTACGGCGTGCTCGCGATCGTCTGGCTGCTGCTCGGCTATTTCGGATCCTTCGATCTCGGCTTGTCCCGCGCGGCCGCGAACCTCATCGCGCGCTTGCCGGCGCAGGACCACGCGGAGCGCGTGCAGGTGTTCTGGAGCGTGTGCGTGCTCAACGCCGTCCTCGGGATCGTGGTCGGCGCCGTTTTCTACGAGGTCGGCGGCGCGATCCTCGGGTCCTGGTTCCAGGTGTCGCGGCCGCTGCATGCGGAAGTGATCGCGGCGCTGCCATGGATCGCGGCCGCGGTGCCGGTCGCCACCGTCACCGCGGCGCTCACCGGCGTCCTCGAGGGCCTGCAGCGCTTTCGGACGGTGAACGCGATCCAGTCGTTCGGCACCGTGCTGTTCCAGGTCGCGCCGCTCGCGACCGCGATCGGGATCGGTCCGCAGTTGCGCTACACGATTCCCGCCGCGGTGCTCGCCCGCGTGTTGAGTTCGCTGCCGCTGGTGTCCGCGGTTCGCGCGGTGCTGCCGCTCACCGAAGCCCCGCGGCTTCGCTGGCAGCGCCTCCGCGGCCTGTTCGCGTACGGCAGCTGGGTGGCCATCACCAACGTCGTCGGCCCGGTATTGCACCTGTTCGATCGGTTCCTGATCGGCGCACTGCTGGGCGCCGCGGCGGTCGCGTACTACGTCGTGCCGTTCCAGATCGTCAATCGGGTGCAGATCCTGCCGGGCGCGCTGTCCCGGGCGTTGTTCCCGCAGTTCTCCGCGATGGACGCCGCCGGATCGCGGCGCGTGGCGATCGAGTCGGTCGCGACCCTGTCGGCGGCGACGACGCCGGTCGTCGTCGCCGGGCTGGTGCTGCTACGGCCGTTCTTGCAGGTCTGGGTGGGCCGGGCCTTCGCGCTGCAGGCGGCACCCATCGCCGAGATCCTGCTGCTCGGCGTGTGGATCAACGGACTGGCGTTCGTGCCGTTCGCGCTGTTGCAGGCCCGCGGTCGGCCGGACGTCGTCGCCCGGTTCCACCTGCTGGAACTCGTGCCCTACGCGGTATTATTGTGGCTCGGCCTGCGGCGTTTCGGCATCGACGCGGCGGCGGCGGTCTGGGCGCTGCGGGTGGGCGTGGATGCCGCGCTGCTGTTCAATGCCGCTGAATTGCGCACCGAGGTCGTGCGGCCGCTGATTCCGGCGGCGGTGCTGATCGGCGCGACGCTCGGGTGCGCCGTGGCGTTCCCGCACGCCTTCAGCGCGGGGCGATTCTTCATCGGTGCGCCGCTCGTGTTGCTGGCGTGCGCGTGGTCGTACGCGACCAGTGCCCGCCTGCGCGATTACGTCGGGAAGGTGCTGCGACGGTCGCAGGCGTGAAGGGGAGATCCGTCTTGAACGATAGCGAATCGGCACCGACTGCGATGCGCGCCGCGATGCGCGCGACGGCGTGGCCGCCGGAAGGGCAGGAGCGGCTGGCCGCGTGCCCGGTCTGCGGCGACCGCCGCCGGTCGACCGTCTACGCGGATCTCACCGACGAGGTGTTCTTCTGCGCGCCCGGATCCTGGGCGATGCATCGCTGCGAACGGTGCGGCTCGCATTACCTCGATCCCCGCCCCGACGCCGGATCGATCCACCTCGCCTACGCGCGGTATTTCACCCACGCGGCGGCGGGCGGCGCGGCTCGCGACACCGAACTGCGGGGCTTCGCGAAGCTGCGTCGCGGTCTCGCGAACGGCTACCGCAACTGGCGTTACGGGACGCAGGCGCGACCGGCGTACCGGTTCGGGATCGCGTTCGCGTTTCTGGTGCCGCGCTGGCGCCAGGAGGCGGACGCGCGCATGCGCTTCATTCCGCGCGCGGGGGCGGGGCGGCGCCTGCTCGACGTCGGCGCCGGCAACGGCGACTTTCTGCTGCGCGCGCGCGCGGCCGGCTGGGAGGTCGTCGGCGTGGAACCCGACCCCGCCGCGGTCGCGGCTGCGCGGCGCGCCGGCCTCGACGTGCGGGAAGGCGGCATTCACGCGGTGGCCGACGAAGCGGGGCGCTTCGACGTGATCACGATGCATCACGTGATCGAACACGTGCACGATCCGCGGCAAACCTTGCGCGATGCGTTCGCGCTGTTGCGGTCCGGCGGACGCCTGTACCTGGAGACGCCGAACGTGACCAGCCAGGGGCACGCGCGCTTCGGCCGGCACTGGCGCGGCCTCGAGCCACCGCGGCACCTGGTGCTGTTCCATTGGGATTCGCTGGAGCACCTGCTGCGGGAGATCGGCTTCGGCGAGATCCAGCGCCGGCCGCGACCGGCGGTGTATCCGACCCTCGCCGCGAAGAGCCGCGCGATCCAGCACGGCCAGGATCCCGAGGCGCTCGGGCCGGCGCCGTGGCTGCGCCGGTTCGCCGACTCCGTGCGCGCCGGGAAGACGCTCGTCGATCGGCGCGGTTGCGAATTCATCACCCTCGTGGCCACGAAGCGGTAACGGGTGCGGCGATGAAGATCTCGGTTGCGATGGCAACCTACAACGGCGAGCGCTTTCTCGAGGAACAACTGGCCAGCCTGGCGGCGCAGACGCGCCTGCCCGACGAGCTGGTGGTGTGCGACGACCAGTCGAGCGATCGCACGGTCGAGATCGTCGCGGCGTTTGCCCGCCGCGCGCCGTTTCCGGTGCACCTCTATCGCAACGAACGCAATCTCGGGTTCGGCGACAATTTCCTGCGGGCCGCGAGCCGGTGCCAGGGCGACTGGATCGCGTTCTGCGATCAGGACGACGTCTGGCTGCCGGACAAGCTGCGCCGCGTCGCCGCCCACGTGGACCTCCCGGGGCGCAACGTCCTGGTCGTCGCGCACAACGCGGAAGTGGTCGACGAGCGCCTCGTCCGCAGCGGCGTGCGTTATCTCAACCTGCGCAAGACGCGGGTGCGCCCCGGCCGGCACCTGCCGAACCTCTGGGTCGCGTCGGGGTTCACGATGATGTTTCGGGCGGATTTGATCCGCGAGATCCCGTACGAGGACCGGGGGCCGGATCCCGGCGTGCCGACCGCGGGGCTCGCGCACGACGTGTGGATTTGCCGGGTCGCGCGGATCCTCGGCGACGTCGTGATCCTGCCCGAGTGCCTCGTGCTGTATCGGCGGCACCTGACGACGACGACCGCGTTCCTCGCGGGCGGCAACCAACGCGTCAAGGAGTCCAAGAAGCTCGGCCGTCGACTCCGGGACCTCGCGACCGGCGGCGCGGACACGTACCGGCGGCACTCGAGCGCCGCCGCGTATCAAGCGGCGGTCTTCGGCCGGCTCGCCCACGAACCGCGACTCGCGCGCTGGGGCGCGCCATTCGCGCGCGCCGCCGCCGATTACGCCGACCTGTCGAACTGGCTGCTCGCGCGATCGCGCGTCTACGGCGACGAGCGCTTCCTGCGTCGCGCGCGGTCCCTGCTCGCGATGCTCCGCGCGAACGGCCACGTCCGCTTCAACGGCTACTCGTGGCGCAACGCCAAGCAAGTGCTGAAGGAGCTGTTCTTCGACGTCGCGATCGCGATCCATGGACCTCGGTAGCGGCGTGGCGAACCCCCGCGACCGCCGCGCGACGATCTCGATCGCGATGGCGACCTACAACGGCGAGCGCTTCATCGGCGAGCAGCTGCGGAGCCTCGCGGCGCAGACGCGTCGACCCGACGAGCTCGTCGTCAGCGACGACGGCTCCACCGACCGCACGCTCGCGATCGTTGAGGAGTTCGCGCGCACCGCGCCGTTCCCGGTGCGGGTCCGGCGCAACGACGTGCAGCTCGGCTACGGCGACAACTTCCTGGCGGCGGCACGCGCCTGCACCGGCGAGTGGATCGCATTTTGCGATCAGGACGACGTGTGGCTGCCGCACAAGCTCGACACGGTCGCGCGTTACTTTCACGTGCCGGACCGGGACGTGCTGCTGGTCGTGCACAACGCCCTGGTCGTCGACGCGGCCTTGCAGCCGACCGGCGTGCGCTATCCGGGCATTCGCCGCCGCGCGGTGCGGCGCGGCACGGATCTGCCGATGCTGTGGTTCGCCGGCGGCTTGACGATGGTGTTTCGCGCCGACCTGGTCACGCGGCTGTCGCCGCACGACCGGGGGCCGGGTCACGCGTCCCCGGCGCAAGCGCTCGCGCACGATGCCTGGGTCTGTTGGCTGGCGTGCCTGCTCGGGGACGTCGCGCTGTTGACCGACGACCTGCTGCTCTACCGCCGGCACGCGGGCACGACGACCCACAAATTCACGGGGAGTGCGCAGCAGATCCAGGCGTCGCGGGGCGGTGTCGCCGCGATCCGGCGCACGCTGCGCGAGCGCGACGCCGCGACCTACGCGCGCATGGCCGCGGCGCTGCGGATGCATGCGACGGCGTTCGGACGCCTCGCGCAGACGCCGGTCGCCGGTGCGTGGCGCGAGCGGTTGCAGGCGGCGGAACGTCGCTACCGAACGCACGCCGACTGGTTGGCGGAGCGGAGCGCGTCGTCCGGCGAGCGCGGCGTGCGGCAGCGCCTGGGGCATTTGCGGCGGGCGATCGCCACCGGCGGGTATCGCAGCTTCTATGGCGCGCACCCGTGGCGGGGCGCGCGGGCGTTCGCCAAGGACCTGGTGGCCGCGGTGGTCGGCAACCGCCGCCTCGTCCGGTTCGTGGGTGCGGCGAATTCCCGGGATATCGTGCTGCTGTCAACCGCGGACTGGGACAACCCGTTCTGGACGAACAAGCAGCACGTCGCGGCGGAGCTCGCGCGGCGCGGGTTTCGGGTGCTCTACGTCGAGTCCCTCGGCCTGCGGCGACCGACGCTGCAGTCGCGCGACCTCACGCGGATGCTGCGCCGGCTGTGGCGGGCCGTGCGGGTCCCGCGGCGCGTGCGCGACCATCTGTGGGTCTGGTCGCCCCTGATCGTGCCGGCGCACGGGCGGCCGTGGGTGCGACGCGTGAACCGCGCGATGTTTCGCGCCGGCCTGGCGGTGTGGCTGCGCTGGCTCGGACTGCGACGGGACGTGCTGTGGACCTACAACCCGATGACCACGGAGGTGCTGGCATTGTCCGGGTTTCGAACGGTGGTGTATCACTGCGTCGACGAGATCAAGGCGGCGCCGGGCATGCCGCGGGCGATCATCGAGACCGCCGAACGGGAGCTCGTGCGCCGCGCCGACGTGATCTTCGCGACCGCGCCGAAATTGGCCGACGAGCGCCGCGGACTCAATCGCAATACCCATTACCTGTCGAACGTCGCCGATTTCGATCATTTCGCGCAGGCGCGGGATCCGGCCACGGCGGTGCCCGAGGACCTCGCGCGCCTACCCGAGCCGCGGATCGGCTTCGTCGGCGCGATCAGCGCGTACAAGCTGGATTTCGAGCTGCTGCGGCAGCTCGCGCGCCGTCACCCCGAATGGTCGATCGTGCTGATCGGCGCGGTCGGCGAGGGCGATCCCGCGACGGACGTGGCGGCGCTCCGCGACCTGCCGAACGTGCATCTGCTCGGACCGCGACCCTATGCGCAATTGCCGGCGTACTTGCGGGGGTTGCGGGTCGGGATCCTGCCGAGCGCGATGAACGACTACACCGCGTCGATGTTTCCGATGAAATTCTTCGAGTATCTCGCGGCGGGTCTGCCGGTGGTCAGCGTCGACCTGCCGGCCCTGCGCGAGCATGCGGACGTCGCGACGCTGGCCGCGACGCCGACGGCGTTCATCGCCGCCGTCGAGGCGGCGGTGCACGGCGCCGGACCGCCGCTCGCGCGCCGGATCGAGCGCGCGCAAGGCTACACCTACGCCGGGCGCACCGACGCGATGCTCGAGATCCTGCGGCGCGGTGCGGGCGATTGAACCTTGCGCGGTGGCGTTGGTCCGACGCGCTGGCCTTGCTATGATCCGCGTTGCCGGGCAACCCGACCAGCTCCCCACATGCTAGACCCGACACCCTCGTCCCATCCCGACCTGCCGCTGCGCGCCGCCGACTTCGGCACGATCGCGGAGGCGCTGGATTACGCCGCCGGCGGACCGACGGGCCTCAATTTCTTCACCGGCAAGGGCGCGCTCGTCGAGGCGCTGCCGTACCGGACGTTGCGCGAGCAAGCGATCGCCGCCGCCCGGCACCTGCTCGGCGCGGGTCTCGAGCCCGGCGATCGGGTCGGGATCGTCGCGGAGAACGACGGTGATTTCGTGCGCGCGTTCTTCGCGTGCCAGTACGCGGCGCTCGTGCCCGTGCCGCTGCCGCTGCCGGCGGTGTTCGGCGGCAAGGCGGGCTATGTCGCGCATCTGCGACGGATGCTCGAGGCGGCGCGCGCGAACGCGCTGTTCGGCCCGGCCGCGCTCGAGCCGTGGCTGCAGGACGTCGCCGCCGGCCTAAATCTCAAGATCGTCGGCGCCGTGGGCGCGCTCGAGGGAATCGCCCCGGCGGCCGGCGCGTTGCCGCCGCAAGATCCCCTGGGCATCGCGTACCTGCAGTTCTCCTCCGGGAGCACGCGCTTCCCGTCGGGCGTCGCGGTGACCCAGCGGGCGCTGCTGGTGAACACCCGCGAGACCGGCCGGAGCGGCCTGCAGGCGGTCGCCGGCGATCGCGCGGTGTCGTGGCTGCCGTTCTATCACGACATGGGCCTGGTCGGTTTCCTGCTGATGCCGACCGCGTTCCAACGCTCGGTCGACATCGTGCCGACCGCGGAATTCGCACGCCGCCCGCTGGTGTGGCTCGAACTCATCAGCCGGCATCGCGGCACGGTGTCCTACGGGCCGTCCTTCGGCTACGAACTGTGCACGCGGCGCGCGGAGCGCGCGTCCTTGGAGGGTCTCGATCTGTCCTGCTGGCGCAGCGCCGGCATCGGCGGCGACCTGATCCGGCCGAACGTGCTCGCGCGCTTCGCCGAGCGCTTCGAGCGCCACGGTTTCGACGCGAACGCGTTCCTGCCGAGCTACGGGATGGCGGAGGCGACGCTGACGCTGTGCGTCGCGCCGCTGCGCCGGGGTGCGCGACAGGACACCGTCGAGGCGAGCGTGCTCGAGACCCGCCACCACGCGGTCCCCGCGCACGGCGGCAGCCACCGCACGCGCACGTTCGTCGTCTGCGGACGGATCCTGCCGGGGCACGAGCTCGAGGTGCGCGACGAATCGGGGCGGCGCTTGCCGGATCGGCGCGTCGGCCGGATCTTCGTGCGCGGGCCGAGCCTGATGGCGGGCTACTACGGCGCCCCGGAGGAGACCGCGCGCGTGCTGGCACGCGACGGGTGGCTCGACACCGGCGACCTCGGGTACCTGCTCGACGGAGAGATCGTGATCACGGGCCGCGCGAAGGACCTGATCATCGTGAACGGCCGCAATCTGTGGCCGCAGGACATCGAATGGACCGTCGAGTCGGAGGTCGATGCCCTGCGCAGCGGCGACGTCGCGGCGTTTTCGGTCCTCGGCGACCCGCACGAGGAGGTCGTCGTGCTGTTGCAATGCCGGATCCGCGATCCCGGCGAACGCGACGCGCTGATCCGGCGGGTCGCGGGGCTGGTGCGCAGCCGGCACGACGTCGACGCAACGGTCGTGCTGGTGCCGCCGCACGCGTTGCCGCAAACGACCTCCGGCAAACTGAGCCGCAGCCGCGCGCGCGCGCTGTACCTCGCCGGCGATTTCACCGAACCGTCCGAACCCGTCACGGCGCGCGCGCAAGGCGAGTGAGCGCATCTCCCGTCATCGCCGTGACCGGCGCGACTGGCTTCCTCGGCCGGCACGTCGTCACGGCGCTCGCGCCGTCGGGCGCGCGGCTGCGCCTGCTCGTGCGCCGCGAGCCGAGCGACGCGGGCTGGGACGCGCCCGCGCCCGAACTCGTCCGCGGCGCGCTCGAGGACGCGGCCGCGCTCGAGCGCCTGGTGCGGGGCGCCGATGCCGTCGTCCACGTCGCCGGCCTGATCACGGCGCGCGACCGCGGCGCGTTCCTGCGCGTCAATCGCGACGGCGCCCACGCGATCGCCGCCGCGGCCCGGCGGCTCGCGCCGACCGCGCGCTTCGTGCTCGTCTCCTCGCTCGCGGCGCGCGAGCCGCGGCTGTCCGATTACGCGGCGAGCAAGCGGGCGGGGGAGGAGGCCGTGCGCACCGTCTACCGGGACGCGGCGGAGCGCCTGGTGATCCTGCGCCCGCCGGTGATCTACGGACCCGGGGACCGGGCGACGCTCACGATCTTCAAGGCCGCCTCGCACGCGGTCGTACCGATCGCAGGCTCGGGCCGGATCGCGGTCGTGCACGCCGCCGATGCGGCCGGTGCGATCGCGCGCGTGGCGCTCGGCGCGGGGCCGGCCGGTGCGTACGCGCTCGCCGACGAGAATCCGGCCGGCTATTCGCTGCGCGAACTGGTCGCCGAGGCCGCGCGGGCGGTGGGCCGGACCGCGCGGTGCGTGCGGATTCCCGACCGGGCCGTGCTGCTCGCCGGCCACGCGGCGTCCTGGCAGGGACGCTGGCGGCGCGAGCCGCCGCGGTTCAACGCCGGCAAGGCGCGCGAGGTGCTGCACCCGGACTGGTCGGTCGCGGCGGATGAACTGCTGCCGGCCGCGATCTATCGATCGCGGATCGGGCTCGCCGCGGGCTTTCGCGAGACCGTCGCGTGGTACCAGCGCGCCCGATGGCTCGATTGAGGAGCCGGGCGTGAGCGTCCGCGAGGTCGCGATCTTTCGCCACAATCTCTTCCGGATCTCCGAGCCGTTCATCGCGCAGCAGGCGCAACGCCTGCGCCGCCATCGACCGCTCTACCTCGGCCGGCTGCGCTACGGCGACGCTCCGCCCGGCGCCGCGAGCCTCGCGTTGCAGGATCGGGTCCGCGGGTCGGCGCTGCCGCTCGTCGCCTGGCAAGCGCTCAGCGGCGATACGCGGCCGTACCGGCGGCTCCTCGAGGGGCACCATCCGGCCTTGATCCATGCGCATTTCGGCGTCAATGCGGTGTATGCGTTGCCGTTGGCGCGGCACCTGCGGATCCCGCTGATCACGACCTTCCACGGCTTCGACGCGACGCTCGCGACGCCCGCGCTGCTCGGGTCCCCGGAATGGATGCGGTATCGGCTGCTGCGCGGCCGATTGGCGCGCGAGGGGGCGCTGTTTCTGTGCGCGTCCGCGTTCCTTCGCGACCGGGTCCTCGCGCTGGGCTTTCCCGCGGCGCGCACGCGGGTGCATTACCTCGGGGTCGACGTCGACGCGATCCGCCGCCGCGATCCCGCCGAGGAGACCGCGACGGTCCTGCACGTCGCGCGGCTCGTCGAGGTCAAGGGCACCGCCTATCTGATCCGCGCGTTCGCGCGCGTCGCGAGCCGGCACGCGCCGGTGCGCCTCGTGATCATCGGCGCGGGACCGCTCGAGCGCCGGCTGCGGCGCCTCGCCGGCGCCCTGGGGCTCGGCGAGCGGGTGCAGTTCCTCGGCGCGCGCCCGCACGCCGAGGTGCTCGACTGGATGCGGCGCGCCGCGATGCTGGTGCTGCCGAGCGTGCGCACCGCGAGCGGGCGCGTCGAAGGCTTAGGCATGGTGGCGCTCGAAGCGGCCGCGAGCGGCGTGCCGGTGATCGGGTCGCGCCAGGGCGGGATCCCCGAGGCGGTCCTCGACGCGCGCACCGGCTGGCTGGTCGCGGAGCGCGACGTCGAGGCGCTCGCGCGGCGGATGCACGAGCTGCTCGCCGATCCGGCGGCGCGGCAGCGGCTCGGCGCCGCGGCGCGCGAGCACGTCGAGCGGCATTTCGATCTGGGTCGCCAAACCGCGGCACTCGAGGAGCTGTATGCGTCGGTCATCGACGCCGCCGGCTGAGCGCGAATCCGCGGCGGTCGTCGTCGCCCATCCGGACGACGAAGCGCTGTGGCTGAGCTCGGTCCTCGCGTCGGCCGAGCGGGTGGTCTATTGCTTCGGCGAGCCGTTCGCGAAACCCGCGATCGCGAGCGCGCGCCGGCGCGTGCTCGCCGCGCTGCCGTTGCCGGGCGTCACCGATCTCGGCATCCCGGAGAGCGGTGCGCGGTTCTCGGCCGATTGGGCGGAACCCGTGCTCACCGCGACCGGCATCGAGGTCCTCGATCCGGCGGCGCGCGTGCGGTATGCGGCCAATTACCCGCGCTTGACCGCGGCGCTGCGCCCGGTGCTCGCCGGACATCGGCACGTGTACACCCACAACCCCTGGGGCGAGTACGGGCACACGGAGCACGTGCAGGTGCATCGCGCGGTCGCGGCGTTGCAGGCGGAGCTCGGCTTCACGCTGTGGTTCTCGAACTACGTCGGCCCGGCGAGCTGGCCGCTCGCGCAAGCGCTGGCCGCGGCATTGCGCTGGGGCGAACGCCGGGTCCTCGCGACCGATCGACCCCTCGCGCGGCGCTTGCGGCGCCTGTACCGGCGGCACGGGGTGTGGACCTGGTCGATCGCGCACCGCTGGCCCGCGCAGGAGACGCTGTATGCGCTGCCGCCGGCCGCGGACGCCGCGCCGCGGCACGCGTTCCACGGCGAGGCCTTGCTCGACGTCGCGCGGCTGCGCTGGTGGCCGATGCCGTGGCGCTCGCCGCAGCGCGCGTTGCGCTGAGCGCGACGGCCGGCGCGCGCGGTCGAGGGACCGGGTGGCTTGCCCGCGGGCGCGTATGCTAGCCTCCCGGCGGATGCGCGCTCCTTCTCTCGGCCGCCGCTACGGCGAATTGCGTTCAGGCCTGCGTTTCGTCTCCCGGCTGCTCGGCTCGCGCCATAACCCGCTGCTCGCACAGGTCGTGGTCACGCGGCGCTGCAATTTGAGCTGCGGTTACTGCAACGAATACGACCGGCACTCGCCCCCGGTGCCGCTGGCCGCGCTCACCGCCCGGATCGATCGGCTGGCCGCGCTGCGGACCGCCGCGGTCACGTTCACCGGCGGCGAACCCTTGTTGCATCCCGAGCTCGACCAGGTCATTCGCGTGGCCCGCCGGCACGGGATGCTCGTGACCCTGATCACCAACGGTTTTCGGTTGAGCCGTCCGTGGATCGAGCGCTTGAACGCGGCGGGGCTGCAGGGCATGCAGATCAGCATCGACAATCTCCGGCCGGACGAGGTGTCGATGAAGAGTCTCGTCTCGGTCGAACGCAAGCTCGCGTTGCTCGCGAAGCACGCAAAGTTCAAGGTGAATTGCAACTCGGTGCTCGGCGTGAGCGACGCCCGCACGCAGGACGTCGTGACGATCGCGCGCACCGCGGCCAAGTACGGATTCCAGCACTCCGTCGGCGTCCTGCACGATCACACCGGGGCGCTGAAGCCGCTGAGCGAGGTCCAGATCCGGGCTTACGCGACGGTCACGCAGATCTCGCCGTCGCTGGTGCATCGGCTGAATTACCGCCTGTTCCAGAAGAACCTGATGCATGGCCGGCCCAACGACTGGAAATGTCGTGCGGGCGCGCGCTATCTCTACGTCTGCGAGGACGGGCTCGTGCATTGGTGCTCGCAGCAGCGCGGATATCCCGGCATTCCGCTGCTCGAGTACACGCGCGAGGACCTCCGGCGCGAGTACGCGACGCAGAAGTCCTGCAGCCCGACCTGCACCCTGAGCTGCGTGCATCAGATGAGCATGCTGGATCGCCACCGCGGCCGCCAACCGATCGCCGACCCGGTGTCGACGCGCCGGGTCGAGCCCGCCGCGAGCGCGGAGGCCGGCGGCCGCTGAATGCGCCGCGATGGCGGGTGCCGGGTCAGGCGGCGGGCAGCGCGCGCGGCCGCGCCTGACGGAACAGGACGGCGTAGGTCGCGATCGCACTGACGAGCACGATGGCCAGCTGCAGGCGCGGATCGACGGCCCCGATCGCCCAGCGCGCCGTCGCGACGATCGCGACCAGCGCCGCGGTGCCGATCGACGGGATCACGAACGCCCGCGCGAGCGCCGCGATGCCGATGCCCCAGTGCCGGCGCAGATAGCGCGCCTCCCAGAGGAGCAGCGGCGGATAGATCGCCGCCCAGACCGCCGCGACCGCGACGAGCCCCGCCGGCGCGGGACGCTGCCCGCCGAGCAGCGCGAGGCCGGCGACCAGCAGCAGCAGCGTGACCGCCGACACGCGGGCGGCGACGACCGGGCGTCCCGTCGCGATCACCAGCGGCGCCAACAGCTGGGCGAGCACGCGCAGCAGCGCCGCGACCGCGAGCCACTCGAGCGGCACGGCGGCCGCGGCATACGCGCCGCCGCGGCCATCGTGGATCAACGCGGTGATCGGGCGCGCGGCGAGGATCGCGACGGCGACGAACGGTTCGATCAGCAATGCCGCCCGGCGCAGCGACCAGAGCCAGGTGGCCGCCAAGGGCGCCCCGAGCGCCGATACCCGCGCGAACACCGGCAGGGCGGTGCGGTTGATCAGGGTGCTGACGGCGATCGCGGGCTCCATCGCGACGGTGAACGCGACGCGGTAGACCGCGAGCTGCGCCGGGCCATAGAACCAGCCGATCAACAGGTAGTGCGCGTTGTTGAACAGTTGGTCCAGGAAGTGCGAGGTGACCGCGCGCGAGCCAAACCGGACCAGCGGCGCAATCGCCGCGGCGCGAAAGCGCAGCCGCGGCCAAAACGGCCGGGCGATTTGCGCGCCGACGAGCGTGTAGACGCCGCTCGCCAGATAGCCCGCGACCAGCGCCCATGCGCCCGCGCCCGCGATCGCGAGGCCGATACGGGTCAGCGCGGCCCCGAGCGTCGCGGCGACGTTCACGACGGCGATGCGTTCGTACTGCAGGTCGCGGTTCATCATCGCGAGCGGGATCACCGCGGCGCCGACGATCGGTTGCTTCGCCGCGATCGCGACGAAATACCCGCTCATGCCGGCGACGCCGTACAGCGTTCCCAGGGCCGGTGCGACGAGCCACGCGAGCGCGGCCAGCAGCAGGGCGGTGGCCGCGATGAACCAGAACAAGCTGTCGAGTTGCCGGCGCGACACGCGGCGCGCCTGGATCAGCGCTTCGCGCGTGCCGAGACCGTCGAGGGCTTCGATGATCGTGCCGACCGCGATGACCAGGGACGCGATGCCGACCTGTGGCTTGCTCATGAACCACAGCACGGCGAGCAAGGTCGTCAGGTCGATCAGCTTCACCGCGATCGTCGCGCCGCCGAGCCAGTTGAAGCCGCGGTGCAGGTGCTGCCGAGGGTCGTGCATGTGCGTGGGGTGCGCGCCGGGCCGGTGTTCGACGGGCTAGCCGCGCTCGGTCGACGGCGGCGCGGTCACGCCCGCGAGATCGACCGGCAGCACCCAGGAGCGCTCGCGGACCAGATGCACGATCCAGCGCCACGACTGGCGCCGCCAGGTCCGGCGGCGCTGGCCGTTCCAGCCGCCGGGTGCATCGGGAGCCGAGCGCAGGCGCTCCGTGATGATCGCGGCGATCCGGTCCGCGCGCCGGGTCCAGGTGTATTCCCGGCTGTCCGCGAGCGCCGTCGCCGCCAGACGATCGGCGAGCCGCGCGTCGCTCGTCACGGTGCGGATCGCCTCGACCAAGGCCTCGGGGCAGTCCGGCCGGCACAGCCAGGCATTCTCGTCGTGGCGCAGGACCTCGCGCAGGTCCGGCGTGTCCCCCGCGACGATCGGCCGGCCCGCGGCGAGATAATTGAAGACCTTCAGCGGCAACACCGTCGAACCGAACACCGTCAAGGGCTTGCTCGACGGCGGAATCAACAGCACGGTCGCGGCCGCGAGGTACTGCGCGAGGGCCTCCGGCGTCTGCCAGGGTACGATCCGCACGTTGGCGAGGGGTCGCGCCAGGGCTTCGATCGGACCGTCGCCGGCGGATCCGACCAGGATGAATGCGTGATCGGGGAGCCGGCGAGCGGCCTCGATCACCACATCGAGTCCCTTCTTGTGATTGAGACGACCCGTGTACACGACGGTCCGCGCGCGCGCGCCGCCCGCGTCGGGCGTCGCGGCGAGTTCCGGCGGGCGCGCCCCGGGCCGAGATCGGGGTTCGAATCCGGTGTGCACGCAGCGCAGCTTCGCCGCGGGAACGCCGAGTTCCAGATAGCGGCGGCGGGTGTACTCGGAATGGCAGATGTTCACGACGAAGCGTCGATCGCAGATCAGCCGATAGATCCACCACTGCAGCGGCGGGATCTGCTCGGGCCACGGACGGTAGTGATCGAACACCACGCGCCGTCCGCAGCGCACCGCGAGCCACGCGACCCAGAGGTTGCGCGTGTACACGAGGTCGGCGTCACGAAAGGCCCGACGCCACACGATCGTCAAGCCGCAGAAGAGGTGCCGCAGCGCGGCCGGCCGCAGCGGCGCGAGCGCGCGGATCGCGGGCATCCCGGCGAGCGCCGCCGCGGCGGCCCGGCCCGCTTCGTTGCGGGCGGGGACGTGCAGCGACGGGCGCGCGGTGCGCGTCGCGAGGTGCGTCGCGGTCGAGAGGAAGACCTCCGCGTCCGCGTCGTCGTTCGGCAACGGGTTCTCGAAGGTGAACAGGATCTGCATACGACGGGTTCTGCTGGGCGAACCCTGCTACTATAGCCGCAGAACCGGACCGCGGAGCAGCCACGACGGCGGGCGCAGGCCCCGAGCGCTCGCGGGACGTCCCCGGACTCAGCAGCGAAGGTGCGTGATGCCGAACAAAGGCAGCATTCGTATCGCAATCGTCGGGATCGGCAACTGCGCGAGCGCGCTGATCCAGGGCATCCACTACTACACCGCCGAGCGCTGCCGCAGCGGCGTGACCGGCCTGATGCACCCCGAGATCGGCGGCTACCAGCCCTGCGACATCGACGTGGTCGCGGCGTTCGACGTCGATGCGCGCAAGGTCGGCAGCGACGTGAACCGCGCGATCTTCGCGAAGCCGAACTGCACGAAGGTGTTCCAGTCGCCGATCGCCGACAGCGGGGTCCTCGTGCGCATGGGCCAGGTGCGCGACGGGATCTCGGAGCACATGGCCGCGTACGCCGACGATCGGACGTTCGTGCGCGCGGACGCCCGCGAATCGACCCGCGAGGAGATCGTCCGCGAACTCACCGCGAGCGGCGCGGAGATCCTGCTGAACTACCTGCCGGTCGGTTCCGAGGACGCCGCGCGCTTCTACGCCGAATGCGCACTCGAGGCCGGGGTCGCGTTCATCAACAACATCCCGGTGTTCATCGCGAGCGACAAGGCGTTCGCGGAGCGCTTTCGCGCGCGCCAGCTGCCGATCATCGGCGACGACATCAAGTCGCAGCTCGGCGCGACGATCACCCACCGGGTGCTGACCGACCTGTTCGCGAAGCGCGGCGTGAAGCTGCTGCGGACCTATCAGCTCAACACCGGCGGCAACACCGACTTCCTCAACATGAAGAATCCGCAGCGGCTGGTCTCGAAGAAGACCTCCAAGACCGAGGCGGTGCAGTCGGTCGCGAAGAAGCGCCTCGCGGACGAGAACATCCACGTCGGCCCGAGCGACTACGTGCCCTGGCAGAACGACAACAAGGTCTGCTTCATCCGGATGGAGGGGCAGCTGTTCGGCGACGTGCCGATGGACATCGAGCTGCGCTTGTCGGTGGAGGACTCGCCGAACTCCGCCGGCGTCGCGATCGACATGATCCGCTGCTGCAAGCTCGCGCTGCTGAACGGCGTCGGCGGCGCGCTCGAGGCGCCGAGCGCGTACTTCTGCAAGCATCCGCCGGTGCAGCACACCGACGACGAGGCCTACGAGATGATCGAGGCGTTCATCCGCACGAACGCGGTGAAGGTGCGCGCGGTCCGATGAACTGTCTGATCGTCGCCGCGGGCGCGGGCACGCGTTTGCGGGAGAAGGGCGAGAGCAAACCGCTGATCCGGATCCATGGCGTGCCCTTGATCGAGCGCGTGATCGAGCGCGCGCACCGCGCCGGGATCGACGCGTTCCAGGTCGTGAGCGGCTACCGGGGCGAGGCGCTGCGCGCGGCGCTCGATGCGTTCGCGGCGCGCGCGGGGCTGCGGATCGAGCACGTCGTCAACGAGGAGTGGGAACGCGCGAACGGCGTCTCGGTGCTGAAGGCGAAGCCGCGGCTCGCCGGGCCGTTCCTCTTGACGATGTGCGATCACCTGGTCGATCCGGGGATCTTGACGGACCTGCTCGCGCAGCCGCTCGAGCCCGGCACGGTCACGCTCGCGGTCGACTCGCGCATCGAGGATCCGCTCAACGACATCGACGACGTGACCCGCGTGCAGTGCGCGAACGGCCGGATCGAGCGCATCGGCAAGGTGATCCGCGAGTTCAACGCAATCGACACCGGTGTGTTCGCGTGCACGCCGGCGATGTTCGCGGCGCTCGAGACGAGCCAGGCCGAGGGCGACGACAGCATCTCCGGCGCGATCAACGTGCTCGCGCGCACGGGCCGGGCGCGCTGCTTCGACATCGGCGAGCGCCTCTGGGTCGACGTCGACGACCCGATCGCCTTCGGCAAGGCCGAGGCCTTGTTGAAGACGGGGCGGCTGTGAGCTGCCGCGGCGCGCCGTTGCGTCCGCGCGTCGAGTCACCGTAGACTGCCCTTCGGTCGAGACGGGACCCGGGATGATGCCACCATGAGCGATTCGGCCGATCCGATCCGCGATGCGGTCTACCGGGCGCTGCGCGCATCGGTCGACAGCGACGTCGCCCTCAACGACAAGACCAACATCCGCGCCGAGCTCGGCCTCACGTCGGTCGCGATCATGGACTTCGTGTTCGAGATCGAGGACGAACTCGACCTGTCGATCCCGCTCGACCGCATCGCCGAGGTCGAGACGGTCGGCGATCTGGTCGCGACGATTCGCGCGCTCGAGCGCGAAGGCTGAGCCAGTGGCGCTGTTCGACCAGTACGGATCCTTGATGGCCGGGTACCGCGGGCTCTCGAGCCGCGAGTTCAACCCGTTCGACATCGCGTTCGACGCGATCCTGTCGCCGACCGAGGCGATCCTGCGCGGGCGCAAGATCCTGCTGCTCGGGACCAACAACTATCTCGGCCTGACGCACGATCCGGCGGTGACCGCGGCCGCGATCGAGGCGACCCGCCAGCTCGGCAGCGGCACCACCGGCTCGCGCATCGCGAACGGCAGCTACGCCGGACACCGCGATCTCGAACGCGCGCTCGCGGCGTTCTATCAGCGCCGGCACGCGATGGTGTTCACGACCGGCTATCAGGCGAACCTCGGGATCCTGTCGGCGATCGCCGGCAAGGGCGATCACCTGATCCTCGACGCCGACTCGCACGCGAGCATCTACGACGGCGCGCGGCTCGGGCTCGCCGAGGTCACGCGCTTCCGGCACAACGATCCGGACGACCTCGCGCGCCGCCTCGGCCGCTTGGCGGATCTGCCGGGCGACAAGATCGTCGTCGTCGAGGGGATCTACTCGATGCTCGGCGACACCGCGCCGCTGCGCGAGTTCGCCGAGGTCAAGCGCGCGTACCACGCCGTGCTGGTCGTCGACGAGGCGCATTCGCTCGGCGTGCTCGGCGAGACCGGCCGCGGACTCGCGGAGGCCGCCGGCGTCGAAGCGGACGTCGATTGCATCGTCGGCACCTTCTCGAAGAGCCTCGGCGGCGTCGGCGGCTTCTGCGTGAGCGATCTCGAGGGCTTCGAGGTGCTGCGGGTCACGAGCCGCCCGTACATGTTTACCGCCTCGCTGCCGCCGACCGTGATCGCCGCGACCACCGCGGCGCTGCAGGTGTTGCGGAGCCGCCCGGAGCTGCGCCAGCGGCTCACCGAGCACGCGAAGCGGCTGTATCGCGGCCTCGCGGGGCTCGGCTTCGAGCTCGGCCCGGAACCGAACCCGATCGTCTCGGCGATCATGCCGAACCCGGAGGCGGCGTTCGCGCTGTGGACGCGGCTCCTCGAGGCGGGCCTGTACACCAACGTGAGTCTGCCGCCGGCGACGCCGAAAGGGCTCGCGTTGCTGCGCTCGAGCGTGAGCGCGGCGCACAGCCGCGAGCAAGTCGACGCGGCGATCGCGATGTTCGCCGAGGCCGGCCGCGCGGTCGGCTTGATCGCGCCGGCGCGCACGTCGAGCGCGGGCGGCGCGCTTTAGTCCGTGGCGGCGATCGAACTCGTGCCGGTCGAGGATCGAGCGACGCTCGATCGGTTCATCCGGCTGCCGCACCGCCTGCACCGCGACGATCCGCAGTACATCGCGCCCTTGCACCTCGAGCGGCTCGAGGCGCTGACGCCGAAGAACCCGTTCTTCGCGCACGCGGACGTGCGCTTCTGGCTCGCCCGCCAGGAGGGGCGCGACGTCGGCCGGATCAGCGCGCAGATCGACCATCAGGCGCTGCAGGTGCGCCCGGATGCGACCGGGCAGTTCGGGATGATCGCCGCCGAGGACGATCCGGCGGTGTTCGAGGCGCTGCTGCGCGAGGCCGAAGGGTGGCTGCGCGCGCGCGGGATGCAGCGGGTCCTCGGGCCGTTCAACCTCAACATCAACGAGCAGATGGGGCTCCTCGTCGAGGGCTTCGACTCGCCGCCGATGCTGTTGATGGAACACGACCGACCGTACGTCGGCGCGCGGCTCGAGGCGCAGGGCTACGCGAAGGCGAAGGACGTGTTCGCGTATCTCTACGACATGCGCCAGGACATCCCGGCCGCGGTCCGCCGCCTGCTCGATCGGCCGCTGCCGAAGGGTTACGCGGTCCGGCGGATCGACTTCAAGCGCTACGACGCGGAGATCCGCTCGGTCACCGCGATCTTCAACGACGCGTGGCGCGACAACTGGGGCTTCGTGCCGCTCACCGACGTCGAGACCGACCATCTCGCGAAGTCCCTGAAGCCCTTGCTCGATCCGCGCTTCAGCGCGATCGTCGAGGAGCACGGCCAACCGGTCGCGTTCCTCGTCGCGCTGCCGAACCTCAACGAGGCGATCCGCGACCTCGGCGGCAAGCTCTTGCCGTTCGGCTGGGCGAAGCTCCTGTGGCGCTTCAAGGTGCGCGGCCTCAAGACCGCGCGCGTGCCGCTGATGGGCGTCAAGCGCGCCGCGAGCGCGCGCTTGATCGGCAGCCTGATCCCGTTCCTGATGATCGATGCGGTCCGCCGCGAAGGCCTGCGGCTCGGCTACGAGCAGATCGAGCTGTCGTGGATCCTCGAGGACAATCTCGCGATGCGGCAGATCAACGAGCGGCTCGGCAGCGTCGCCTACAAGCGCTATCGGATCTACGGCAAGTCGCTCTAGGGATCGGCCTGCACCGTCCGCTCGAGGGTCGCGACGAACGCGGCGAGACTCACCCGCTGGCGGCGGATCAGCCACAGCAGCAGCCCGCTGAAGCCGACGATCGTGAACCAGAAGTAGACCTGGGGCACCCGCAGCACCGCGCAGACGAAGATCCCGATCGTGTAATAGTTGGCCGACAGGAACGACCAGCGGCGCAGCTCGGGCGCGAAGGTCTCGCGATAGCGGGCGCGGATCAGCGCCTCGCGCCCCGGATGCCGCGCGAGCGCACCGGCCATCGCCGTGCCGATGTCGCGCAGCACGCCGGCCGCGGGAAAACTCAGGCCCACGCAATACAGCCGATCGAGCAGGCCGAGCAGCCAGGGGCCGAGCGGCCCGCGGCCGAACGCCGCCTGGGTCGGCTGCGGCTTGTGGAGTCCCCACGCGAGGCGATCGTACGCCTGGCGTTCGGCCTCATAGGTCGCGGCCTGGATCGTGTGGCACAGCGCGGCGACGAGCACCAGCCCCACGATCCGATCGCCGACCGCGGGATATAGCGCCAGCGCGAGCGCCGTATAGACCGCGAAGAAGGTCAACGCGTCGGATAGCCCGTCGAGGACCTTGCCGAAGTGCGACTGCGACCGCGTGAGGCGGGCGAGCTGGCCGTCGGCGCCATCCATCACGTGCCAGGCGATCATCAGCGCGAAGCCCGCGAGGTCCCACGGCAGGCGTCGATAGTGGTAGTACGCGACGCCGGCCAAGCCGCCGCACAGCAAGCCGGTCAGGGACACCGCATTCGGACTCACGCGCCACTTCGCCAAGCGCGGCACCAGGCGGCCCGCGAGCGGGTGGATGAGGTGCCGATTGGTGAACTCTTCGATCTCGACGGTGCGTCGAACGGAATGGGACGTCTTCAAGAGGACCTGCGGGCGGTGATCGGCCGGAGTGCCGACTCTAGCGCTTTTGCGCCGTCGCGAGTACCCGCGCGCCGTCTTTACAAAGCCCCGCCAAGATGGGACCCTGCGCCGACACCGATCGACGCGGCGAGTCGACATGCAGCGTGATTTCACCCCTACCGACGCGCCACCGGCCCACCAGCTTCGCGGCCGCGCGATCCTGGCCGCGCATCCGGAGGTGACGGCCCTGATGGGCCCGAATCCGTGGTCGGCCGTGTGGATCGTCGCGCTGGTCGGCGTGCAGTGGCTGGTCGCCGCCGAAGTGGCCCGCGCACCCTGGTGGTTCGTCGCCGTCGCCGCGTGGTGCTTCGGCGCGTTCGTGAACCATGCGCTCTACGTGCTCACCCACGAATGCACCCACGACCTCGTGTTCAAGTCGTCCCGATCGAATCGCCTCGCGGGGATCGTCTGCGATTTCGCGCTGGTCGCGCCGGGTGCGCTCGCGTTTCGCAAGTATCACCGCTATCACCATCGCTATCTCGGCCAATACGCGCTCGATCCCGACATCGTCAGTCACGCCGAGGCGCGGCTCGTCGGCCACGGGCCGCTGCGCAAGACGGTGTGGGTGTTCTTCCTCGGCATCTCGCAGGCGCTGCGGCCGATCAAGCTGAAGGCGCTGCGGGGCATCCCGATCTGGGATCGCTGGATCGCCGCCAACGTCGCGGCCCAGGTCGTCGTCGACGCATCGATCCTGGTCTTCCTCGGACCCCGGGCGCTCGGCTACCTCGGCCTGTCGACGCTGTTCGCGCTCGGCCTGCATCCGCTCGGCGGCCGCTGGATCCAGGAGCACTACCTGACGCGCGCGCGGCAGAGCACCTATTCGTATTACGGACCGCTCAACCAGCTGTCGTTCAACATGGGCTTCCACAACGAGCACCACGACTTCCCGAGCGTTCCGTGGAACCGGCTGCCGCAGCTGCGGCGGTTGGGCGACGAATTCTACCGAGACCTCGCCTCGTACCGTTCCTGGACCGCGGTGCTGCTCAAATTCATCTTCGATCCGGCGATGTCCGGCTACAGCCGCTTGATCAGCCCCGAGCGCGCCTCGTTCCGGCAGCCGCTGTGAGCACTCAGCGCACCGAATGCGCGTCGCGCTGATCCATTATTGGCTCGTCACCTGGCGCGGCGGTGAACGGGTGCTGCGGGCGATCGCGGACCTGTACCCGGACGCGGACCTCTACACCCACGTCGCCGACCCGGCGCTGGTCGCGCGCGAGTTTCCCGGTCGCACGGTGCGGACCACGTTCATCGCGCGCCTGCCGTTCGCCCGCCGCGGGTATCAACGGTACCTGCCGCTGATGCCGCTCGCGCTCGAGCAGCTCGATCTGCGCGACTACGACCTCGTGATCAGCAGCGAGTCCGGCCCGGCGAAGGGCGTGATCGTCGCGCCGCACGCGACCCACGTGTGTTACTGCCATTCGCCGATGCGCTACCTCTGGGACCACTATCCGGAGTACTACGGCGCGGCCGGCCCGATCACGCGCCTCGCGATGGCGCCCGCGTTCCACCGCGTGCGGATGTGGGATCAGTTGTCCGCGCAGCGCGTGGATCATTTCGTCGCGAACTCCGAGTTCGTCGCGAGCCGTATCCGCAAGTACTATCGCCGGGAGGCCGAGGTGATCCCGCCGCCGGTCGCGGTCGATCGGTTCGCGGCGCACGCGAGCGCACCGACCGAGGCGTTCTATCTGTGGGTCGGGCAGCTCGTCCCGTACAAGCGCCCCGACCTCGTGATCGACGCGTTCAACGCCCTGCAGCGGCCGCTGGTCGTGATCGGCGACGGGCCGATGCTCGCCCCGCTGAAGCGCCGCGCGCAACCGCACATTCGGTTCCTCGGCACGCAATCCGAGGCGGCGATCGCCGATCACTACGCACGCTGCCGGGCCATCGTCTTTCCGGGGGTCGAGGACTTCGGAATCGTGCCCGTCGAGGCGCTCGCGAGCGGCAAGCCCGTGATCGCATTCGATCGCGGCGGCGTCCGGGAGACGGTGCGCGATCGGCACACGGGTCTCCTGTTTCAGGAACAATCGGTGCCCGCGCTGATCGAGGCGGTCAAGACCTTCGAGACGCTGCCGCCGTTCGATCCCGCGGTGTTGCGCGCGCAGGCGGCGCGCTTCTCCGAGGCGCAGTTCAAGCAGCGCTTTCGGGCGTTCGTCGACGGTCGCCTCGCGGACGGCGGATCCTCGCGCTGAAGCCCGCGGAATTCCGCGTGCCGGCGGGTGCCCGCCGTGTGGACGGCCGCGACGACGATCCCGTAGAATGCCGCGACCGCCGCGCTCGCCGCGAAGGCCAAAACAAAGCGAAAGGGACGTGAACGCCGCCAATTCAAGGACGTCATGCTGAGCACGCGCGGGACGGCGAGGGCGGTGCGGCGCGCGCTCGCGGAATGCATGAGCGGCGCGATCGCGGCCTTCTCGCTGTTCAACATACCGCTGCGCTTCAATCGACCGCTGCGCACCTTCATGGGCGATGCCGGCAGCACGCTCCTCGGCTTCCTGTTCGCGGCGCTCGCGATCGAGGTCACGCACGGCGGGGCGGACCGGGTGCCGCCGGTGGTGATTCTGTGGCTCATTCCGTTGCCGATCATCGAGGTGTTCACGACCACGCTGCGGCGGATCGCCCGCGGCTTGTCGCCGACGCACGCGGACACCGGCCATTCACATCACGTGTTGCTGCGTAGCGGCTTCTCGGTCGGCGCGATTTGCCTGATCTATTTCCTGGTGTCGTCGGTCTGCGCGCTCGTCGGGATCGCGGCGGACGAGCGCGGCGTCGGGAAACCGGTACTCTTCATCGGGTTTCTCGGGCTGATGGCGCTATGGTCCATGTTCCTCGCGAACGCGGCGCGCGTCGCCGCGTGGCTGCCCGCGCGCCTGCGCCGCGACGATCGCGCGGTTATCTAAGTCCCGCGAAAATCGCTATCCTGCGATTTCGGTGACTGCCGTCACGGGGTTTCGGAACCCGAGACGGTACCGTGTACGCAAATCATTGCCATTGAGGGACTCGATGCCGGGGCATTCCATCCTCGTGACGGGCGGCGCCGGCTACATCGGCAGCCACGTCGTACAGCAACTCACCGATGCCGGCGAGCGGGTCGTCGTGCTCGACAACCTCGTGAAGGGGTTTCGTCAGGCGGTGCCGTCGGGCACGCCGCTCGTCGTCGGCGATGTCGGTGACGCGGAGCTCGTCGCACGGGTGATCGCCGAGCACACGGTCGGTACCGTGATGCACTTCGCCGCGCACACGGTCGTGCCGGAGTCGGTCGCGAACCCGCTGAAGTACTACGGCAACAACACCTGCGGCACCCGCAACCTCCTGCAGGCCTGCGTCGATCGCGGGGTCCGCGAGTTCGTGTTCTCCTCGACCGCGGCGGTCTACGGGATCCCGGCGAGCGGCTACGCCGACGAGAACACCCCGACCGCGCCGATCAACGCGTACGGGACCTCGAAGCTGATGAGCGAATGGATGCTGCGCGACGTCGCCGCGACCGGTGCGCTGCGCTACGTGGCGCTGCGGTATTTCAACGTGGCGGGCTCGGACCCCGAAGCGCGGATCGGCCAGGCGACGCCGGGCGCGACCTTGCTCACGAAAGTTGCCTGCGAGGCGATCGTCGGCAAGCGCCCGGGGGTCGCGATCTATGGGACCGACTACGCGACGCCGGATGGCACCGGCGTGCGCGATTACATCCACGTCGTCGATCTCGCCGCGGCGCACGTCGATGCGCTGCGCTACCTGCGCGGGGGCGGACCGTCGATCACGCTCAATTGCGGCTACGGCCACGGCGTGTCGGTGCGCGAGTTGCTCGCGATGGTCGAGCAGGTCGCGGGTCAGAAGCTCACGATCCGCGAGGAGCCGCGCCGCGCGGGTGACCCGCCGGTTCTCGTCGCGCGCGCGGACCGGATCCGCCGCGAGCTCGGTTGGGTACCGAAGTACGGCGATCTGGAGCAGATCGTGCGCCACGCGCTCGCGTGGGAGCGGCGCTTGCTCGCGCAGCCGTGGAGTTGAGTCAATAAATCGCCATAATTGGCGAGTTAATGTAATATTTTGATTGAATTCGTCATAAACGACGAATGGCGATCACTATCCAGATGCCCTATAATTCGCCCTATATGGCGAATATATCGGCTGCTCCGACGATCTCGAGCTCCCTGACCGACGCCGCGATCCTCGCGACGGTGGGCCACCGCCTGGAGCGTCACCGGATCGCGGCGGACCTGACCCAGGCGGCGCTCGCCGAGCGCGCGGGCGTCTCCAAGCGCACCCTCGAGCGCATCGAGGCGGGACGGGGCTCGGAGCTCGCGAGCCTGTTGCGGGTGCTGCGGGCCTTAGGACTCCTCGGCGGCGTCGACGCGCTGATCCCGGCGCTGCCGGCGAGTCCGCTCGAGGAACTCGAACGGCGCGGCCGCGAGCGCCGCCGGGTGCGAGCGCGCGCGACCGCCGCGCCACCGAACCGCCCCTGGGAGTGGGCCGAGTAGCCGTCGATGACGACCGTCGCCGAGGTGCGGCTGTGGGGACGGCGGATCGGCGCGGTGTCGCAACCGGCCGAGGGGGGCGTCGCCGCGTTCGAGTACGACCCGGCGTTCGCGCGCAGCGGCATCGAAGTCGCACCGCTGGTGATGCCGCTCGCGCCGCGCATCTACACCTTTCCGCAGTTACCGATGGCGGCGTTCCAGGGTCTGCCGGGCTTGCTCGCGGATTCCTTGCCGGATCGCTTCGGCCACGCGCTGATCGATGCCTGGCTCGTCTCGCAAGGTCGCAGTCCCGCGAGCTTCCAGGCGGTCGAGCGGCTGTGCTTCGTCGGTGCGCGCGGGATGGGGGCGCTCGAATATGCGCCGGCGGTTCGCGAAGGCCTCAGCCGCTCGGCGAAGCTGCGGGTCGACGCGCTGGTGCGCCTCGCGTCCGAGGTGCTCGGCGCGCGCCGCGCGCTCGCCGGCTCGCTCGACGTCGCGCGCCGCCACACGGCGCTCACCGAGATCCTGCGGGTCGGGACCTCGGCGGGCGGCGCCCGCGCGAAGGCGGTGATCGCGTGGAACCCCGCGACCGACGAGGTGCGCTCGGGCCAGGTCGCGGCGCCGCCGGGGTTCACGTACTGGCTGCTCAAGTTCGACGGCGTCACCGGCAATCGCGACAAGGAGCTCGAGGATCCGCGCGGTTACACGGTCGTCGAATACGCGTACGCGCAGATGGCCGCGGCGGCCGGGATCACGATGATGGAATGCCGGCTCCTCGAGGAGGGCGGCCGGCGCCACTTCATGACGCGCCGCTACGATCGGCAGGATGACGGCGGGAAGTTGCACGTGCAGTCCTTGGGCGCCCTGGCGCATCTCGACTACAACGCCGCCGGCGCGCATTCCTACGAGCAGTGCTTCGCGGCGATCGAGCGCCTCGGGCTGCCGATGCGCGATCGGGAGCAGCAGTTCCGCCGCATGGTGTTCAACGTGGTCGCGCGTAACCAGGACGATCACGTGAAGAACATCGCGTTCCTGATGGACAAGACCGGTCGCTGGTCGCTCGCACCGGCGTTCGACGTGACCTACGCGTACAACCCGGCCGGCGCGTGGACCGCGCAGCATCAGATGACGATCAACGGCCGGCGCGCGGCGATCACCCGCGCGGACTTGCGCGCGGTGGCGGCCGTCGCGGGACTGAAGCGGGGGCGCGCGGACGCGCTGCTCGACGAGGTGCGCGGCGCGGTCGCGCGCTGGCCCGAGTTCGCGCGCGCGGTCGACGTGCCGGCCGCGATGCGCGAGTCGATCCAGGCGACGTTGCAGCTCGACCTCGCGTGAGTCGCGCCGGCCGCCTTGCGGCGAAGCAGCAGCCGCGCCTACACTGCGAGCACGATCACACGCCGACAGGGACGGTTCCGTGTCATCCCATTGCGCGCTCCGGTCCGTAGTCCTCGTCGCCGCCTGCGCGGTGCTGTCGGCGTGTGGCGGTGGCGGCGGTGGCGGCGGTGGCGGCAGCAGCAGCGCCGGCACGACCAGCCCGCCGAATGACGTGTCGATGACCGAGTCGCCGGCCTCGCTCACGGTGACCGCGCGGCAGAGCGACCCGGCGCCGACCGCGCAGTTCACCTTGTTTTTCGCGACGACCGCGACGGGCTCGGTGCAAATCTCCCTCTCCGATCAATTCACGCAGAACGGGATCACCGGCATTTCCGCCGCTGCCGGTGCGACCAGCGCGAACACCGGCACCCTCGTGGTGCAGTTCAAGAGCCCCGCGACCTTGCCGCCGGGGACCTACACCGACACGGTCACGATCAAGGCGTGTTACCAGAGTCCTTGCGTGGATCAGGTGCTCGGCAGTCCCGTGACCGTGACGACGACCTACACGGTCGTCGGCGTCGCGCCGACGCTCACCGCGATCTCGCCGACCAGCACCGCCGCGGGCGTGCCGGGCTTCACCCTGACCGTGACGGGGAGCCCCTTCACCGCGCTGTCCGTCGTCCTCTGGAATGGCCAGCCGCTACCGACCACGGTGGTTTCCGCGACCGAGCTCCGCGCGACGGTGCCGGCGACCGATCTCGCGTCGGCCGCGACCGTGCCCATCACGGTCGTCGACAGTTCGGGCGGCACGCCCTCGGCGCCGATCGATTTCACGATCGAGCCGCCGGCCGCGCCGTCGCTCACCGCCGTGGCGCCCGCCACGCTCGCGGCCGGCAGCCCCGGCGCGATGCTCGACGTCACGGGCAGCGGCTTCAATACGACCTCGACCGTGCAATGGAATGGCGTCGCGCTCGCGACGACCCCGCGGTCGACGACCGAGCTCGACGCGCAAGTGCCGGCGGCCGATCTCGCGGCGGTCGGCACCGCCGCCGTGACGGTCAGCAATGCGACGGCGCCGGCGGGCACGAGCGCCGCGACGAGCGTCGCGATCGTCGATCAATCGCTCGATGCGGTCGCGTTCCAGATCACGCCGGCGCATGCCGGGGTGATGCAGTTCGCGAACTTCACGCTGCCGACCGCGATCCAGTGGCAAACGACGCTCGACGGCTTGCCCTCGTACCCGGTGATTGCCGACGGGAAGGTGTTTTTCACGGTGGAATTGATCGGCGACGCGGGCGAACTGGTGGCGCTCGATCAGGCGACCGGTGCGATCGCGTGGGGGCCCGTGCCGCTCGGCGCGCGCGGCAGCGCGACCTATGATTCCGGGACGGTGTTCGTGCTCAGCGAATCCAGCGCGCTCGCGGGGGTGGTGCAGGCCTTCGACGCCGCGACCGGGGTGCAGCGCTGGAGCGTCTCGCTCACGTCCCAGCCTTACTTCGACGGGACTCCCGTGGCCGCGAACGGCATCGTCTACGTGGTCGGCACCGGCAACGGGTCGACGCTGTTCGCGATCTCCGAAGCGACGGGCGCCATTCTATGGACCGCCCCATCGACCGCCGGTACCGCGCTCGCGACCCCGGCGGTGACGAGCAGCGGGGTCTATTTGCAATTCGGGTGCTCGACGGTCGACGAGGACCCGTCGACCGGGGCGCAGATCTGGAGCACACCCGGCACCTGTGCGGCCATTCCTGAGATCGTCCCGAGCGTCGCGAACGGCGTCGTGTATTCACCGGATGCGCCGAGTGGCTATGGCGGCACCACGCTGAATGCGCAGACCGGCGTCACGCTCGGGTCCTACCAGGCCGATACGGCGCCGGCGATTGCGGCGACCGAGGGTTACTTCTTGCAAGCGGGGACGCTGCAGGCCGTCGACCTGGCATCGAACACGATCGCGTGGCGTTTCACCGGCGACGGCTCGCTGATGGGTGCACCGATCGTGGTCGATGGCGACGTCTTCATCAGTGGCTCCACCGGCGTGCTGTATGCGCTCGACGGCGCGACCGGCGCCGTGCGGTGGACGACGACGCTCCCGAACGCCGCCGATTCGGGCAACGGCTGGGACACGGGCCTGCCGTTCGGCGGCATCGGCGCCGGGGATGGCCTGCTGGTGGTGCCCGCCGGCAATACCGTGACCGCGTACACCCTGTCGACGAACCCCTAGCGCAGCCGGGGCCGGGCGTCGACCGCAGCCTTTACTCGGGGGTGCGAATTGGCTAGGATGCCGGCCTATTTTTCGTTCTAAATCAGATTATTACAGATGAAAATCACGATCTTCGGATCGGGCTACGTCGGTCTCGTGACCGGTGCCTGCCTCGCCGATGCGGGCAACCACGTCGTCTGCGTCGACGTCGACGCCGCGAAGATCGCCCGCCTGAACCGCGGCGAGATCCCGATCCACGAGCCGGGGCTCGAGGCGATCGTGCGCCGCAACGCCGCCGCCGGGCGTCTGCGCTTCACGCTCGATCCGGACGAGGGGGTCGCCCACGGCCTCTTCCAGTTGATCGCGGTCGGCACGCCCCCCGATGAGGACGGCTCGGCGGACCTGCGCCACGTGCTCGCGGTCGCGCGCACGATCGGCGAGCGCATGAGCGAGTACAAGGTCGTGATCACGAAGTCGACGGTGCCGGTCGGCACCGCCGACAAGGTGCGCGAGGCGGTGCGCGGGGCGGTTGCGCGGCGCGGGCTGCCGCTCGCGTTCGACACGGTCTCGAACCCGGAATTCCTGAAGGAAGGCGCGGCGATCGCGGACTTCATGAAGCCCGACCGGGTCGTGGTCGGCACCGACAGCGAGCGCGCGGCGCAGTTGATGCGCGCGCTCTACGAGCCGTTCACGCGCAATCACGACCGCATGATCGTGATGGACATCCGCTCCGCGGAGCTCACCAAGTACGCGGCGAACGCGATGCTCGCGACCAAGATCAGCTTCATGAACGAGCTCGCGAACCTCGCCGAGCACTTCGGCGCCGACATCGAGCAGGTGCGGCTCGGGATCGGTTCGGATCCGCGGATCGGCTACTCCTTCATCTATCCCGGCGTCGGCTACGGCGGATCGTGCTTCCCGAAGGACGTGAAGGCGCTCGCGCGCTCGGCGGCCGAGGTCGGCTACGACGCGCGGATCCTCGCGGCGGTCGAGTCGGTGAACGCGCGCCAGAAGCAGCGGCTCCTCGAGAAGATGCGCACGCACTTCGACGCGCTCGCGGATCGCACCTTCGCGCTCTGGGGCCTCGCGTTCAAGCCGAACACCGACGACATGCGCGAGGCGGCGAGCCGCGTGCTGATCGACGCGCTGCTCGCGGCGGGCGCGCGGGTGCAGGCCTACGACCCGGTCGCGATGGGCGAGGCGCGCCGGCTCTACGGCGAGCAGCCCGCGCTGGTGCTGTGCCGCGACGCCGGCGAAGCGCTCGCGGGCGCCGATGCGTTGGTGATCGTGACCGAGTGGCAAGAGTTCCGCAGTCCCGACTTCGAGGCGATCAAGGCGAGCCTGAAGCACCCGGTGATCTTCGATGGCCGCAACCTCTACGATCCGGCACAGATGCACGCGCTGGGCTTCAGTTATTATGCGATCGGCCGCGGCAAGCGCTGAGCGCTCGAGGACACAGGCATGAGCACGGTGATCCCGGTGATCCTGTCGGGCGGCGCGGGCACGCGGCTGTGGCCGCTGTCGCGCGAGATGTACCCGAAGCAGCTGCTCGCGCTCGCGAGCAAGCAGACGATGCTGCAGGACACCGTCCTGCGGCTCGCCGGCATCGCGGACGCCGCGGCGCCGATCGTCGTGTGCAACGAGGCGCACCGGTTCACGGTCGCCGAGCAGCTGCGGCTCCTCGATCAGCCGGCCGCGGCGATCCTGCTGGAGCCCGTCGGCCGCAACACCGCGCCCGCGGTCGCGCTCGCGGCGCTCGCGGCGCGGCGGATCGACGCGGACGCGGTGCTGGTGATCGCACCCGCCGACCACGTGATCCGGGATGCGCTCGCGTTCCAGCGCGCGGCGGCCGAGGCGGTCGCGCTCGCGCGCGCCGGTCACCTCGTGACCTTCGGGATCGTCGCGCACGCGCCCGAGATCGGCTACGGCTACATCCGCCGCGGCGAACCGGTCGGCGCCGCCTACCAGGTCGCCGAGTTCACCGAGAAGCCGCCGCTCGAGCTCGCCGAGCAGTTCGTCGCGTCCGGCGACTATTACTGGAACAGCGGGATGTTCGTGTTCACCGCGGCACGCTTCCTCGAGGCGCTCGAGCAGCTCGCGCCGGACATCCTCGCGGCGACGACCGCGGCGTTCGCCGCGGCGACGCAGGATCTCGACTTCACCCGGATCGACCGCGCCGCGTTCGAGCGCTGCCGCAGCGAGTCGATCGACTACGCGGTGATGGAGAAGACCCGCGACGCGGTCGTCGTGCCGCTCGACGCGGGCTGGAGCGACGTCGGCTCCTGGTCCTCGCTGTTCGATGCGCTCGTCGCCGACGAGAACGGCAACGTGCTCCAGGGCGACGTGATCGTGCACGACACCGAGGATTGCTACGTGCACTCGACCAGCCGGCTGGTCGCGACGGTCGGCCTCGAGGACCACGTCGTCGTCGAGACCAAGGACGCGGTCCTGGTCGCGCCGAAGGGCCGGGTGCAGGACGTGAAGGAACTCGTCGGCCGGCTGAAGAAGTCCGGGCGCTCGGAGTCCGCGTTGCATCGCGAGGTGTTCCGCCCCTGGGGCAGCTACGACAGCATCGACGCGGGCGCGCGCTTCCAGGTGAAGCGCCTCACGGTGAAGCCGGGCGGGGTGCTGTCGCTGCAGATGCACCATCACCGCGCCGAGCACTGGATCGTCGTGTCCGGCACCGCGAAGATCACCCGCAACGGCGAGACCTTCCTGCTGTCGGAGAACCAGTCGACGTTCATCCCGATCGGCGCGACCCATCGGATCGAGAACCCGGGCAAGGTGCCGCTGCACCTGATCGAGGTGCAGTCCGGCTCCTACCTCGGCGAGGACGACATCGTGCGCCTGGAGGACAACTACGGCCGCGAGGGCACGAACACGTGAAGCCGATCACCTGCTTCAAGGCCTACGACTTGCGCGGGCGGATCCCGGACGAGTTGAACGAGGACGTTGCGTACCGGGTCGGCCGCGGCTACGCGGCGTTCCTGTCGCCGCGGCGGGTCGTCGTCGGCCGCGACATCCGCTTATCGAGCGCGGCGCTCGCCACGGCGCTCGCGAGCGGGCTCACCGACGCTGGGGTCGACGTCGACGAGATCGGCGTCTGCGGGACCGAGGGCGTGTACTTCGCGACCTTCGACGGCCGCTACGACGGCGGGATCATGGTGACCGCGAGCCACAACCCCGCGGACTACAACGGGATGAAGTTCGTGCGCGAGGGCTCGCGGCCGGTGAGCGCCGACAACGGCCTCGCCGAGATCCGCGCGTACGCCGAGCGCAGCGACTTCACCGCGCCGGCGCGCCCCGGCGCCCGCCGCGAGATCGACGTGAGCGCGGCCTACGTCGCGCACCTGCTCTCCTACGTCGATCGCGCGAAGCTGCGACCGCTGAAGATCGTCGTGAACGCGGGCAACGGCGGCGCGGGCCTCGTGATCGACCGGCTCGAGCCGTACTTGCCGTTCGAGTTCGTGAAGCTGCATCACGAGCCCGACGGGCGCTTCCCGAACGGGATCCCGAACCCGATGCTCGAGGAGAATCGCCGGCCGACGATCGAGGCGATCCGCCGCCACGGCGCGGACCTCGGGATCGCGTGGGACGGGGACTTCGACCGCTGCTTCCTGTTCGACGAGCACGGCGGATTCATCGAGGGGTACTACATCGTCGGCCTGCTCGCCTCGCTCCTGCTGCGTGGCGAGCCCGGCGGGCGCGTCGTGCACGACCCGCGGCTCACCTGGAACACGATCGAGACGGTGCGCGCCGCGGGCGGCGAGCCGGTGCTGTGCAAGTCCGGGCACGCGTTCATCAAGGCGAAGATGCGCGCCGTCGACGCCGTGTACGGCGGCGAGATGAGCGCGCACCACTACTTCCGGCGCTTCGCGTACTGCGACAGCGGGATGATCCCGTGGCTGCTCGTGACCCAGCTCTTAGGCGAGAGCGGTCGGACGCTCTCGGAACTCGTCGGCGCGCGGATGCGGGCGTTCCCGGCGAGCGGCGAGATCAACTACCGCGTGCCCGACGCCGCGCGCGCGATCGCGGCGATCGAGGCGGCCTACGCGAGCGCGGCGCTCGGCGTCGATCGCACCGACGGCCTGTCGTTCGAATTCCCGGACTGGCGCTTCAACCTGCGCAGCTCCAACACCGAACCGCTCCTGCGGCTGAACGTCGAGGCGCGCGGTTCCGCGGCGCTGATGCGCGAGCGCACCGGCGAGATCGAGCGGCGGCTGCGCGACGCAGGCGCGGTCCCGGCGGATCATTAGAGGCGCGCGCGTGGCCCGGCCGGTTCCCAAGCTGTCGATCGTGATCCCCGTGTACAACGAGGAGTCGGTGTTGCCGACGCTGTTCGCGCGGCTGTACGCGGCGCTCGATGCGCTCGCGGTGAGCTACGAATGCGTGTTCGTCAACGACGGCAGCCGCGACCGCTCGGCGGCGCTGCTGCGGGAGCAGTTCGCGCGCCGCCCGCGGGAGACGCGGGTGGTGCTGTTCCACGCGAACTTCGGCCAGCACTCGGCGGTGATGGCGGGGCTCGCGCACGCGCGCGGCGAGTACGTGGTCACGCTGGACGCGGACCTGCAGAACCCGCCGGAGGAGATCGGCCGGATCCTCGCGAAGCTCGAGGAGGGCTACGACTACGTCGGCACGATCCGGATGCAGCGCCAGGATCGGCTGTGGCGGCGCGCGTTCTCGCGCGCGATCAACCGCCTGCGCGAGTGGATCACGCCGGTGCGGATCACCGACCAGGGCTGCATGATGCGCGGCTATTCGCGCTCGATCGTCGAGGCGCTGAACCAGACCCGCGAGGTCAACACGTTCATTCCCGCGCTCGCGTCGCTCTATGCGATGCGCCCGGTCGAGATCCCGATCGCGCACGAGGAACGCTTCGCCGGCGCGTCGAAGTACTCGATGTACAGCCTGATCCGCCTGAACTTCGACCTGATCACCGGCTTCTCGCTGGTGCCGCTGCAGTTCTTCTCGATGGTCGGGATGGCGATCTCGCTGCTGTCGGCGGTGCTGGTCGTGTACCTCGCGCTGCAGCGCCTGTTCTTCGGCCCGCAGGTCCAGGGCGTGTTCACGCTGTTCGGGATCTTGTTCTTCCTGGTCGGGATCGCGCTGTTCGGGATCGGGCTGCTCGGCGAGTACGTCGGGCGGATCTACGCGCAGGTGCGCGAGCGTCCGCGCTACATCATCCAGGCGGTGCTCGAGGCCGACGCCGGGGACGAGCGCGCGTGACCCGCGCGGTCGTGTTCGCGTACAGCGAGGTCGGCGCACGCTGCCTCGCGGTGCTCCTCGCGCAGGGCGTCGAGGTGCCGCTGCTGTTCACGCACGCCGACGATCCGCACGAGCGGCGCTGGTTCGCGAGCGTCGCCGAGCTCGCGCGGGCGCAGGGCCTGCGGGTCGTGACCCCGGAGGACCCGAACACCCCCGAGTGGATCGAGACGGCGCGCGCGCTGCACCCGGATTTCCTGTTCTCGTTCTATTACCGGCACCTGCTCGCGCCCGGCTGGCTCGATCTCGCGCCGCGCGGCGCGCTGAACCTGCACGGCTCGCTGCTGCCGAAGTACCGGGGCCGCGCACCGGTGCACTGGGCGATCTTGAACGGCGAGACCGAGACCGGCGCGAGCCTGCACACGATGGTCGAGAAGCCGGATGCCGGCGCGCTCGTCGACCAGGCGTCGGTGCCGATCGGCGCGAACGACGATGCGCTCGCGGTGTCGCTGCGGGTCGCCGAGGCCGCCGCGGTCGTGCTCGCGCGCAGCCTGCCGCGGCTGATCGCCGGCACCGCCACCGCGGTGCCGCTCGATCTCGCGCGCGGCTCGTATTTCGGGCGGCGCCGCCCCGAGGACGGCCGGATCGATTGGCGGCGCGGCGCGCAGGCGGTGCACGACCTGGTGCGCGCGGTCGCGCCGCCGTTCCCGGGGGCGTTCTGCGAGGCCGCCGGGCACCGCCTCGAGTTCCACGAGACACGCCTCGACCCCGCGCCCGCGCGCGATGCCGGGCGCGCGCCGTGCCTGTATGCTAGCGAGGGGGCGTGGTTCGTCGACTGCCCCGACGGCCGCCGTCTGCGAGTGCTGAAGCTCGTGGTCGACGGTCGACCGGCGACCCCGGAGGCGCCGCCAACCGCGCTCGCGCGGCTGCCGCTCGCGCTCGACGACCGCGAAGACCTGGCGAGGAGCCGAAATTGAAAAACGTGTTGATCCTCGGGGTGAACGGCTTCATCGGCCATCATCTCAGCAAGTACATCCTGGCGCACACCGACTGGCAGATCTACGGGATGGACCTGCAGTCCGACCGCGTCTCGACCTTGATGACCAACCCGCGCTTCCACTTCGTCGAAGGCGACATCACGATCAATAAGGAGTGGGTCGAGTACCAGGTGCGCAAGTGCGACGTGATCCTGCCGCTGGTCGCGATCGCGACGCCGGCGACCTACGTGAGCGCGCCGCTCAAGGTGTTCGAGCTGGATTTCGAGGCGAACCTGCCGATCATTCGCCACTGCGTGAAGTACGGCAAGCGGGTGGTGTTCCCCTCGACCTCGGAAGTCTACGGCGCGTCGCGCGACCAGGCGTTCGACCCCGCGACCTCGGAGCTCGTCCTGGGGCCGATCCACGAGCAGCGCTGGATCTACTCCTGCGTGAAGCAGCTGCTCGACCGGGTGATCTGGGCGTACGGGCAGCAGGGTCTGCAGTTCACGCTGTTCCGGCCGTTCAACTGGGTCGGCTCGGGCCTCGACAGCATCGACACGCCGAAGGAAGGCAGCTCGCGGGTGCTCACGCAGTTTCTCGGCCACATCGTGCGCGGCGAGTCGATCAAGCTCGTCGACGGCGGCCGGCAGACGCGCGCGTTCACCTACGTGGACGACGCGGTCGAATGCCTCACCACGATCATCGACAATCCGGGCGGGATCGCCGACGGCAAGATCTACAACATCGGCAACCCGCACAACCTCTACTCGATCCGCGAGCTCGCCGAGATGATGCTCGAGATCGCGCGCGCACGCCCGGAGTACGCGCCGACCGCGCGCCTGACGACGCTCGTCGAGGTCTCGGCGATGCAGTACTACGGCAAGGGCTACGCGGACATCCCGGCGCGCCTGCCGTCGATCGCGAACACGACCGCGGAGCTCGGCTGGACGCCGAAGACCGACATGCGCACCGCGCTCCACGCGATCTTCGACGCGTACGCGCACGCGCTGCCGTCGGCCTCGGCGCTGCTGTCGCGCGATGCGTGAAGGCGTGCACGTCGGCCTCAAGGTCGACGTCGACACGTTGCGCGGGACGCGCGAAGGCGTGCCCCGGCTCGCCGCGCTGCTCGCGCGCGAGGGGCTCGACGCGACGTTCTACTTCTCGGTCGGCCCGGACCACACCGGGCGGGCGCTGCGCCGCGCGTTCCGGCCGGGCTTCGCGCAGAAGGTCGCGCGCACCTCGGTGCTGAAGCACTACGGGCTGCGGACGCTGCTCTACGGGGTGTTGCTGCCGGGACCGGACATCGGCCGGGTCGCGGGCGCGGTGATGCGCGAGGTGCGCGACCGCGGCTTCGAGGTCGGCCTGCACACCCATGACCACGTGCGCTGGCAGGATCGGGTCGCGCACGCGAGTCCCGACTGGACGCGCGCGGAGTTCGCGCGCGGGATCGAGGCGTACGCGCGGGTGTTCGGCGCGCCGCCGCGCTCGTACGCGGCCGCCGGCTGGCAGATCAACGACACCGCGCTCGCGCTGGAAAGAGAGTACCGGCTCGACTATGCGAGCGACACCCGCGGCGCCGCGCCGTTCCTGCCGCGGCTCGCCGGCGAGTCCGCGGCGGCGGCGCGCGCGGCGGGCGCCTGTCCGCAGCTGCCGACGACGCTGCCGACGTTCGACGAGCTGCTCGGCGTCGACGGCGTCGACGAGACGAACGTCGCCGACGCGGTGTTCGCGCGCGCCGCGGCGCCGGATGCACCGCGGCTGCAGGTGTTCACGCTGCACGCCGAGCTCGAGGGCCAGCGCTTGCTCGGCGCGTTCGAGCGGTTGCTCGCGCGCTGGCGCGACGCCGGCGCGCACCTCGGCCGGGTCGCGACGATCCACGCGCTCGCGCTCGAGCAGCCGCTGCCGACCGCGGCGGTCGTGATGCGCGAGATCCCGGGCCGATCCGGGCAACTCGCGGCGCCCGCGGAACCGCTCGAGGCCGCGGCGTGAGCGGCGCGCGCGCGAGCGAAGCCGAGCCCGCGCCGCGGGAGGCGGGCAGCGGCTCGCCGTTCTCCGGGCGCGGGCTGTTCGCGCTGCTGGCGACGCTGGTGGTGCTCGTGTGGCTGTCGGTGATCGCGACCCGGCCCTTGTTCAATCCCGACGAGGGACGCTACGCGGAGATCCCGCGCGAGATGCTGATCGGCGGCAACTGGGTGATCCCGCACCTCGACGGGCTCATCTACATCGAGAAGCCGCCGTTGCAGTACTGGGCGACCGCGCTGGTGTATCGGGTGCTCGGCCTGTCGGCGTTCTCGGCGCGGCTCTACCCGACGCTGACCGCGTTCGCGACGCTGCTGATCGTGTTCTTCCTGGTGCGCACGCTGTGGAACGAGCGGGCGGCCTGGCGCGCGGGCGCGGTGCTCGCGAGCCTCGCACTCTTCCCGGTGATCGGCCAGATGCTCTCGCTCGACATGAGCCTGTGCTGCTACCTCACGGCCGCGCTCGCGGCGTTCCTGCTCGCGCAGGCGCGGCCGGCGGCCGAGCGGCGCTGGATGGCGCTCGCGTGGGCGGCGGCGGCGCTCGGGGTGCTCACCAAGGGCCTCGAGGCGCTCGCGATCCCGGCGGCGAGCCTGGTGCTGTACTCGCTGCTCGCGCGCGATGCGTCGGTCTGGAAGCGCCTGTCGTTCGGCGTCGGCGTGCCGATCTTCCTCGCGATCGCGCTGCCCTGGCATTGGCTCGCGCAGCGGCAGTTGCCGGATTTCCTGCACTACTACATCGTCCGCCAGCACCTCGAGCGCTACCTGACGCCGGTCGCCGACCGCGACGCGCCCTGGTGGTATTTCCTCGGCGTGTACGCCGCGGGCTCGCTACCGTGGACGGCGACCGCGGTGCGCGTGCTGCTCGGCGGCTGGCGGGCGCGCAAGCCCGCGCGGGTGTTCGACCCGCAGCGCTTCCTGTGGGTGTGGATCGCGTTCACGATCCTGTTCTTCTCGATCTCGGACTCGAAGCTGGTGCCGTATCTCTTGCCGGTGATGCCGCCGCTCGCGATCCTGATCGCGCTGCGCCCGGCGTCGGCCTTGCGACGCGATACGATCGTCGCGGCCGCGATCACGCTCGCGGTCGCGGTCGCGTTCGTCGCGCTGCACTTCGCGCTGCCGCGGCTGCTCGCCGGGTCCGCGCAGGGCGGGTACTTCCTGCCGCTCGCGGGGCCGATCGTGCGGATCGCGCTCGTGCTCGCGCTGACCGCCGGGTTCGTGCTGCTGCGCCGGGACCGCGACCCGACCGGCGGCGCGGTGTTCCTCGGCGCCGGCTGGTGCCTCGGGGTGCTGCTGCTGATCCGCGCCTCGACGCTGGTCGCGCCGCTCTATTCGGGCCGCGGCCTCGCCGAGGCGCTGCCGGCGGTCGATCGAACCGTGCCGATCTACAGCGTCGCGACCTACGATCAGACGCTGCCGTTCTACTGGCGCCGCACGGTCGACCTCGCGTCCTATCGCGGCGAGCTGAACTACGGGCTGCAGTACGCGCCGGAGCGGGAGATCCCGACGATCGCCGGGTTCGTCGCGCGCTGGCAGGCCTCGGGACGGGCCTGTGCGGTGATGGAGCGCGGCTTGTACGAGAGCCTCGCCGCGCGCGGCGTGCCGATGCGGGTGCTCGGTCGGGACGGGCATCGCGTGCTGGTGTCGCGCCGATGAGCCTGGTCACCTGGGTGCTGATCCTGAGCGGCGTCGGCCTGAACGCCGCGGCGCAGCTCGCGCTGAAGTTCGCGACCCGGCCGCTCGCGCAGTTCACCCGCTTCGATCTCGCGACGCTGCTCGCGAGCATCGGCGTGTTGTTGCGCAGTCCGCCGTTCTGGCTCGGGATGTCCTGTTACGCGGCGAGCCTGTGCGTGTGGCTCGCGGCGCTCGCGAAGGCGCCGGTCAGCGTCGCGTACCCGATGCTATCGCTGGGGTACGTCGTCGTCGCGTTCGCCTCGGCGCTGTGGCTCGGCGAGGCCCTGACGCCGGAGCGCCTGCTCGGCATCGCGCTGATCTGCGGCGGCGTCGTATTGGTATCGAGGAGTGTCACATGAAGGACTGGCTGCCGTTCACCCGCCCGCTGCTCGACGAGGAGACGATCGCGACCGTGGCCGCGGTGCTGCGCTCGGGTCAGCTTGCGAGCGGTCCGCAGGTGCTCGCGTTCGAGGCGGCGCTCGCCGAGTACCTCGGCGGCGCGCGCAGCGTGCGGGCGCTCACCTCGGCGACCGAGGGGCTCGAGATCGCGCTGCTCGCGTGCGGCGTCGGCCCGGGCGACGAGGTGATCGTGCCGGCGATGAGCTTCGCGGCGAGCGCGAACGTGATCGTGCGCGCGGGCGCGACGCCGGTGTTCGTCGACGTCGAGCTGCTCACGCGCAATCTCGACGTCGCCCAGGTCGAGCGCGCGATCACGCCGCGCACCCAGGCGATCATGCCGGTGCACTTCTCCGGGCTCGCCGCGGACCTCGAGGCGCTGCTCGCGATCGCCGCGCGGCATCGGCTGCGGATCGTCGAGGATGCGGCGCACGCGATCGGCACGCGCCACCGGGGCCGCCCGATCGGCAGCTTCGGCGACGTCGCGGTGTTCAGCTTCCACCCGAACAAGAACATGACCTCGATCGAGGGCGGGGCGATCGCGACCGCGGACGCCGCGCTCGTCGAGCGGATCGAGCGGCATCGCTTCCACGGGATCCGCCGCAACGCCGACGGCGAGATCGACGTCGAGCTCGCGGGCGCGAAGAGCAACCTGTCGGACGTCGCGGCCGCGGTCGGCCTCGGGCAACTGCGCCACCTCGACGAGTTCAACGCCCGGCGGCGGACCCTCGCGGCGCGCTACTTCGAGCGTCTCGCGGACTTCGACCGGCTGGTGCTGCCGGCGCGCGGCGACGACGGCCACAGCTGGCACATGTTCACCGTGTTGATCGACTTCGCGGCGCGCGGGACGACCCGGCCCGAGTTCCAGCGGGCGATGGCCACGCACGGGATCGGGGTCGGCATGCACTACCCCTGCATCCCGGGGATGAGCTTCTATCGGCAGCTCGGCTTCCGGGCCGACGACTATCCGAACGCGGCGCGGATCGGCCGCGAGACCGTCACGCTGCCGCTCTTTCCGTCGATGCGCGACGAGGACGTCGATCGGGTGGTCGCGGCGCTGCGCGCCGAGCTCGACTGAGGCGGCGGCCGACCGCCCGCGCTCGCGCGCGACCCAGCGCGAGGCGGGTGAATTTTCAGGATCGCTTCAGCTTCGCGTCCTAGCATCCCCCCGTCTTTATAAAGAAATGGGGGGGGGGTGGCTATGCGCAGCGACGATCGGCGAATGGGTCGTGCAACGGGTTGGCTCGTGAGTCTCGTGACGGTCGGTGCGACCGTCGTCCACGCGGCGACCCCGACGGACCCCGAATCGGTGTCCCTGAAGCAGATCGTGGTCACCGGGTCGCTGATCCCGACCACGCCCGACTCCGCGGTCGTGCCGGTGACGACGCTCGATGCGGCGGCGCTGCAGCAGACCGGCATCACCACCAATGCCCTCGACATGTTGCGCAAGGCGGTGCCGGCGTTCGAGGGGCGCAGCAATGCGGGCACCAGCAACGCGCAGAACCACAACCAGTTCACCGCCGGCGGCTCGCAGATCCAGCTGCGCAACCTCCCGACCCTGGTGCTGGTGAACGGCGAGCGCCTCGCGCTCGACGCGGTCGCCGGCCTCAACGGCAGCAAGAACTTCGTCGACGTGAGCCAGATTCCGGCCGCGGCGCTCGAGCGCGTCGACGTGTTGACCGACGGCGCCTCGTCCCTGTACGGCTCCGATGCGATCGGCGGCGTCGTGAACTTCATCCTGAAGCACGACTACCACGGCGTGACCTTCGGCGGCCGCTACGGCAGCGCGTCCGGCAATTACAACGAGCGCTCGTACTACGTGACCGCGGGACACGACCTCGGCCGGTTCAACCTCACCGCGACCGCGAGCTACTCACGGACCTCGCCGCTGTGGCAGTCCGCGCGTTCGTTCGCGAGCCCCAAGTTCGGCGTCACCTCCGGCACGAACCTGCCGGGCGTCGTCGGGGCGGGGACCTACGTGCTCGCCCCCGGCCTGCTCGCGCCGAACGTGCCGACCGGCACCGCCGCGACCGCGACGAGCTACGCGCAGCTCGCGAGCGCCGGCGTCTACGACCCGACGACCCCCGGCACGTTGTCGAACGCGTTCGACTATTCGCCGTACGCGATGCTCCTGCAGCAGCAGCAGAACGCCGCGTTCGTCGCCGACCTCACGTCGCACGACCTGTTCGGCGGCCGGATCCAGGTGTTCGGCGACCTGATGCTCTCGCAGAACAAGGTGGCCTCGACGGCCTGGGCCGCGGCCGGACAGCCGTTCTCGGCGACCAGCGTGACCGTGCCCGCGGGCTCACCCTATGATCCGCTGACCACGGCCGCGACCGGCGTGACCTTCGCCGACTCGGCGCGACCGAAGGGCGTGTACGACACGACCGACGCGTTCCGGCTCACCGCCGGCCTCAAGGGCCACCTGGTCGCCGGCTGGACCTGGCAGAGCAGCCTCGACTACAGCGAGAGCAAGCTGATCGAGGACGACACCAACCTGCTGTTCAAGCCGAACGTCCCGCTCGCGATCGCGGGGGGATACGATGCGAACGGCAACGCGGTGGCCGGCGGCGGCTATAGCCAGGTCTACGGGGGCCTCTCGGTCACGAACCCGTTGGTGTTGCAGCCGGCGCTCGATCCGTTCGCGGTCGGTGGCATTCCCTCGGCGGCGCTCGCGAACCTGTACGGCACCGAGCAATTGCACGCGGACAGCAAGCTCTATTCGTGGGATGCGCACGTGGTGGGATCGGTGTTCGCGCTGCCCGCGGGCAAGGTCGCGCTCGCGCTCGGCTTGAACTGGCGGCGCGAAGAGGTCGCCGGCTACGCCGATCCGAACGGCCGCGTGACCGATCCGACCACCGGGCTCACCAACGGCAACGACCAGAACTGGATCGGCGGGATCAGCACCGACCCGTTCAGCCATGGGCGCGACGACAGCGCGGTGTACGCCGAGACCCGCGTGCCGATCACCTCGGCGGCGATGCACGTGGCGGCGATGCACCGCTTCGAACTGGTCGCGGCCGCGCGCTTCGAGCACTACAGCGACGCCGGCAGCAACACCACGCCGAAGTTCGGCTTCCGCTGGGAGCCGTTCGATCGGCAGCTGGTGCTGCGCGGCACCTACTCGAAGTCGTTCGTCGCGCCGCCGCTCTACCAGGCGTACGGGCCGTTCGACACGCGCACCGCGCCGGGCGCGATCATCACCGGCGTGTTCGGCCCGAACTATGCCGGCATGGATGCGTTCAACGCCGAGGACGGCAACAATCCGGGGCTCAAACCCGCGACCGCGGTGTCGCGCTCGATCGGCTTCACGTTCCGGCCGGCGCGGATCGCAGGGCTCACCGTGAACGCGGATTTCTCGTCGATCAACCTGTACGGCTTCGCCGGCGGCATCGGCTTCAACAACATCCTGAAGTCGGTGAACGCGTTCGGCTCGGCCTCGCCGTTCTTCAACAATCTCGCGACCGGCAACTTCGCGAATTTCGGCGGGACCGATCCGTTCGCGACCCCGGGTTCGCTGCAGGCCTTCTTGACCAACCCGGCGACCGGCCAGGGTGATCCGGCCAAGGCGCAACAGCTCTACCTGATCGACCGGTTCACCAACCTCGCGGTGCTGCGCGAGCGCTCCTGGACCGTCGGCGCGCGCTACGTGCTGCCGTGGACCGCACACGGCACCTTCACGCTCGCGACCTCGGGCTCCGTGTTCAGCTCGTTCGAGTTCTCCGACGGCCTCGCCGGGGATCCCACGATCCAGTACGCCGGCTATGCGAGCAACCTCGGCGTGTTCGCGGGCACCTTGCCGAAGTACCGGTTCTACTCGACGGTCGATTGGTCGTTCCACCACTTGAACGTGCTGCTCGCGAACACCTACGTGTCCTCCGTCGAGGACGCCGGCTTGACCGGCGCGCTGCCCGGCCTGCCGGTGTCGAGCTACAGCGCCTGGGACCTGCGCGCCGCCTACCAGTGGGCGCTGTTCGGCGGTGACCAGGTCACGCTCGGCGTCGGCGTGAACAACATCGGTGACCGAATGCCGCCGCTCGCGCCGCGCGCGTTCGCGAACCAGTACACCAACGCGGACATCGCGAGCTACTCGCCGATCGGCCGCCTGGTGTACGGCGATCTGTCGATCGCGTTCTGACGCGTACGGGTCGCCGCCGGGCGACGACGCTCGGCGACGCAGTTTTTTTTCGAAGGGAGACCGGTTGACGATGAACGCATCGCGAATGACCGTTGCCGCGGGACTGCTCGTCCTCGGCATCGCCGCCGCCGGGGCCACGCCGCTCCGGCGCCACGCCGAGCCGCTGCGCTTGCTCGGGCGGACCGAGGTGCCGGGATATACCGGCGATTTCGATCATCTGGCGGTCGACATTCCCGACCACCACCTGTTCATGGCGGCGGAGGATCACGGCACGGTCGAGGTGTTCGATCTGGCGACCGGCCGGCACTTGCGCACGCTGCGGGGATTCAACACGCCGCACGGTCTGTTCCTGGTGCCCGGCACCCACCGCATGATCGTGACCGACAGCGGCAAGCGCGGCAGCCGCATCCTCGACACCCGGACGCTCGCGGTCGTCGGTTACATCAAGCTCGCGCCCGGCGCGGATTCCTCGGTCTACGACCCGTCGACGGGGCGCTTCTACATCGTCACCGGCGGCGGTGACGTCGGGATGAAGGTCAGCTACCTGAACGAGATCGATCCACGCACCGGCAAGCTCCTGCGGCAGCTGAAGTTCGATTCCAACCACACCGAAGCGGTCGTGCCGGAGCAGCACGGCGAGCGGCTGTTCGTGAACGTCGCCGACCGGAACGAGGTCGACGTGGTCGACAAGCGCCGTTTCAGGGTCGTCGCCCGCTGGCCGATCCACGGCGCGAAGACCAACTTGTCGCTCGCGCTCGACGAGGCCGATCACCGGCTGTTCGTCGTCACCCGGAATCCGACCCAGATGTTCGTGCTCGATACCCACGACGGCCGGACCGTGGCGACCGTCGACGTACCGGCGATCGTCGACGGCGCGTTCTTCGATGCGGCGCGCAAGCGAATCTACATCCCCGGTGCGGTCGGGGAGGTCGGCGTCTACCAGGAGATCGATCCGGACCACTACCGCGAGCTCGCCCGGGTGCCGAGTGCGATCGGCGCGAAGTCGGGGCTGTTCGTGCCGTCGCTCGAGCGGCTGTACCTCGCCGCGTCACCCGGGAAGCGGGTCGGCGGGGCGCTGCTCTGGTACGCGGTGCAGTGAGCGCGTCCGCGCCGCGCTGAGCGTGCGGCGCTCGCGCGGTCGGCGATGGTGCCGACCGCGCGAGCGCCTCCGGGCGCGGGCTTGCCTCAGTGAGCCGGCTTGAACAGGCTCGCGGCGTCCGGGATCCGCTGCTGCAAAGCGTCCTTGATCGCGATCGCCCGCGCCTCGAGCGCCTGCTGGTCGTCGCCCTTGCGGTACGGGTACACGACGCTCGCGGCGCCGATCACGCGGCCGGCGCGATCCTTGAGCTGCATCTCGACCTCGAAGCGGGTTCCCGTCTCGTTGACCTCGAGATTGGTCTTGCCGGTGTAGACCGCGCGCATGTCGTCGTTGTCGGCCTTCTTGCCGATCCGCCCGATGTTGGAACCCACGATCACGTTGTAATCCCCGCCCGGCGGCGTCGCGTGGATCGCGAAGATCTCGACGCCCGGATGCCGCGCGAGCACGTCGTCGACGAGGTGCTGCGCATAGGTGTTGGTCGCCGACGGCATCGTCGGATCGTAGGGGACGGGGTCGAGCACGTTCCCCGGCAGCGTGATTCGCCGGCTCAGCCAGTCGCGGATCGCGAGCGCGCGGCGAACCAGCGTCGCGCGGTCCGCCGCGGTCCCGGCGAAGCGCAGCGACAGCGCGCCGATCACGTCGTGCGAGACGTCTTCGAGCGGGACGCGCACGTCGACGCGGTGGTGGGCCGCGTCCACGCTCGCGCT
>JAJYFF010000026.1 GCA_021785405.1 Pseudomonadota bacterium
CGCGGGCGCGCCGCGCGCCGCCGTCACGAGCGACCCGCCGCTCGTCGCGCTGTGCGACGTGGACCTGTACGTCGAGTATCGCTGCGTGCTGCGCGCGGTGACCTGGACGCTGCGGCCCGGCGAGCACTGGGCGGTCGTCGGCGCGAACGGCGCCGGCAAGAGCAGCTTCCTGAAGCTGCTGTACGGCGACCTGGCGCCCGCGCTCGGGGGCCGCGTCGAGCGCGCCGGCTGCCCCCCGGGCACGCCGATCGACGCGTGGAAACGCAACGTGGGCTACGTGTCGGCCGAGCTGCAAGCCGACTACGACGCGGACGTCGACCTCGCGACGCTGGTCGCGAGCGGCGGCCGCGCGAGCATCGGCCTCGTCGAGCCGCTCGCGGCCGCCGAACTCGCGCGCGCGCGCGCGACGCTGCGGGTCTTCGGGCTCGCGGCGGTGGCACGCCGCCGCCCGCGCGAACTCTCGTACGGCCAAATGCGCCGGGCGCTGATCGCGCGGGCGGTTGCGCACGCGCCGCGGCTGCTACTGCTCGACGAGCCGTTGACCGGCCTCGATCCCCGTCAACGCGCAGCGATGCGGCGTGGCCTCGCGCGGCTCGCGCGTGCCGGCACGACGCTGGTGGTCGCCGTGCATCACCTCGAGGACCTGCCGGTGCCGGTCGTCGGCCGCATCGTGCTCGAGTCGCGGCGTGCCCGCGTCGCGCATACAATGCGGCCACGCACGGCGTCTCGCGTGCAGCCGGGGAACTCGAAGTGTCGTTGATCGTCCTGTCGCTGCTGATCCAGGTCGCGCTGATCGTGCACGTGCTGAGGACCGGTCGGAACACGCTGTGGATACTCGCGATCGGGCTGCTGCCGTTCGCCGGATCGCTCGCTTACCTCGTCGTCGAGATCCTGCCGGACCTCGCGGGCGGCCGGACGGCGCGCCGCGCGGGCCGCGGGCTCGGACGCTGGGTCGATCCGGATCGTTCGCTGCGCAAGGCGCGCACCGAGGTCGAGGTCGCCGGCAACGTCGATGCCCGCCGCCGGCTCGCCGAGGAACTGACCCGGCGGGGTCGCTACCAGGAGGCGATCGAGGTCTGCCGCGGCGGGCTCGTCGGGGTGTTCGAGCACGACCCGACGCTGCTCCACGAACTGGCGCGCGCGAGCTTCGCGATCGGGGACTACGCCGGCGCGCGGACCAGCCTCGAGCGGCTCGAGCGGCACAACCCGGAGTTCGGGTCGGCCGACGCGCGGCTCCTGTACGCGCGGACGCTCGAGGCGGGGGGTGCGCTCGACGAAGCCTTGCGAGAATATGCAAAGGTCGCGCCGGTCTTCCCCGGCGCCGAGGCGCGGCTGCGGTACGGGCAACTGCTGAAGCGACTCGGCCGCACCGAGGAGGCCGCGCGGGAGTTCCGCGAGCTGCTGGAGGCGGCCCGGATCTCGCCGGCGCACTACCGGCGGGCGCAGGCCGAGTGGCTGGGGATCGCCCGGCGCGAGCTCGGCTAGGATTCGCTGGCGCCGCGGTGCACGAACGCGGTAATCTCGGTAGGCGAATTCCTAGAATCGAACCTGCGGGGAGGAGCTAGTCCCATGACCCGGATCCACCGATTACGTAGCTATGCGGTGATTGCGGCGGCCACCGTCGCGCTGGCCGCGTGCGCGAGCAAGATGCAGCCCGCGCAACAGATGATTTCCAAGATCGAAGCGGTCGTCGCCGCGGCGCAACCAGAGGCGGCGAAGTACGTTCCGGACCAGTTGAAGGACGTGCAGGACAAGGTCGCGAACCTCAAGACGGCCTTCGCGCAGCAGGACTACGGTGCGGTGATCACCGCCGCGCCGTCGGTGCTCGCGTCCGCGCAGGGCCTCGCGGCCGCCGCCGCCCAGAAGAAGTCGGTCGTGATGGGCGAGCTGAACGAGCAATGGTCGCGGATCTCCGCGAACCTGCCGGCGAACGTCGCAGCGATCCAGAAGCGGATCGAGGTGCTTTCCCACAACGCGCGCCTGCGCAAGGGAATCGACCTCGCGGCCGCGAAGAAGGGCCTCGACGACGTGAACACCGCGTGGACCACCGCGCAGAGCGACTTCACGTCCGGGCACCTCGGCCAGGCCGTCACGGCGGCCAAGGGCGTGCAGACGCAGCTGCAGAGTCTCGCTCAGTCGATCAAGTTCCAGCTGCCGCAGCCGGACGACGCCAGCGGGTCGTCGGCTGCCTCGACGAACTGACTCGACTCAACCCCGGTGGCGGGCGCGCAAGCGCCCGCCACCGCCGTCGCGCGTCGCGCGTCGTTCATAGCGCGAGCGTCCCCTCGCCGACGATCACTGCGTGACCGCCGATGCGCACCGTGGCCGGCCGGCCGGCCTCCAGGTCCCAGCGGACCTCGACGCGTCCCGGGCGCCCGAGATGCGCGCCCTGCAAGCCGACGAAACCGGGATCGGCCGGACCGAGTAGCGCCGCCTCGAGCAGGTAGCTCGCGAGCATCGCATGCGCGTTGCCGCTGACCGGATCCTCGGGGATGCCGATCGCCGGACAGAACATGCGCGATTCGGTCGTCGCACCGTCGGCGCCCCGCTGGAACGCGAACGCGAAGAATCCGTCGACGCCGAGCTCGCGGCCGAGCGCGAGCAGCGGTTCGGTCCGCGGCGCGAGCGGTTCGAGCGCGTCCGCGTCGGCGAGCGGGATCAGCAGCCGCGCGCCGCCGTCGCGGCACGCGCGCGCCGCAAACGCCTCGTGCAGGCGTTCCCCCGGGAGGCCCAGGGCCTCGGCGACCCGCAGCGTCGTCTTCAGCGGCAGCGGCGCCTCGAGGCGCGGCACGGCCCGTCGGAACTCGATCGTCGGCGGCCGCTCGGGTCGCCGCGCGTCGCCGCGCACCTCGACCTCGACGATCCCGATCCCGCAGCGCTGCCGGGCGATGCCGGGGGCGCGGCGGCCGGCGGCGAGCAACGCGGCGTGCGCCGCGAGCGTCGCATGGCCGACGAACGGGGCTTCCTTGCGCGCGCTGAAGAAGCGGATCGCGAGGTCCGCGTCCGGCGCGCCCGGGCGGCGCACGAACGCGCATTCGGCGTGCGCGAACTCGCGCGCGATCGCTTGCATCCGCCCCGCGTCGAGGCCGTCGGCATCGAGCACGACCATCGCCGGATTCCCGCCGAACGGGCTCTGCGTGAACGCATCGACATGGAACATCCGCACGCGCGTCCTCCTCATACGCTGAGATTATGGCGAGTTTTGCACGGGCGCCTCCGGGCCGCTACACTGGTCGCGCCCAAGGGGTGGCCGCGAGGCCTGAGATGCGCCGCGGTCGCGATGTCGACCCGCGGCGCGAACCCGTCGAACCTGATCCGGCTAGTACCGGCGTAGGGAGTGGTCGATCATGCACGCAGCCGTCGAAATCAGCCTGTATCCGCTCGGCGAGGACTACATTCCGCGGATCCTCGCGTTCATCGAGCGATTGAACCGTCACCGGGATCTGCGCGTCGTCACCAACGACCTCAGCACCCAGATCTGGGGCGAACTCCACCACGTGATGCGCGTGCTGAGCGAGGAGTTCGAGCGCGCCGCGAACGACGGGCCGCAGCTCATCTTCGTGATGAAGGTGCTGCCGAAGCTCGCCGCGCCGGCGGCGTCCGCGCCGACCTGACCGATGCGCGAAGTCCTTGCCCAGCTCGCGGTGGCCTGGCACACCGCGAGCTGGATCGAGATCGTCGCGGCGGTTCTCGCGATCCTCTATCTGCTGCTCGCGATCGGGCAGCGGCGCAGCTGCTGGGTCGCCGCGTTCACGAGCTCGGCCCTGTACGTGATCGTGATGTTCCACGCGCGGCTCTACATGGAGTCCGTGCTGAACGCGTTCTACGCCGCGATCGCGGTGTACGGATGGTGGCAGTGGTCGCGCCGCTCGAACGAGGCGAACCGCGGGGTGCAGCGCTGGCCGATCGGCCGCCACGTGTTCGGGTTCCTCGGCGTCGTCGTTTGCTCGCTGTGCAGCGCGTACTTCCTGCGCCGCTACACGCCGGCCGCGTGGCCGTTCGTCGACTCGATGGTGACCTGGTCGAGCGCGTTCGCGACCTACCTCGTCGCGGTGAAGGTCTACGAGAACTGGCACTGGTGGCTGGTGATCGATTCGGTCGCGATCTTCGTGTACTTCCGCCGCGAGCTGTATCCGACGATGCTGCTGTTCGGCGTGTACCTGGTGATGATCGGCTTCGGCCTCCGCGAGTGGCGACGGAGTCTGCCGGCGTGACCGGTGCGCCGCACGCCGAGATCGAGCCGATCGCCCGACGCTGCATCCCGGGACGCGGCGCGGTGCGGTTGCAGCGGGTCGGCACCGGGCTCGGCAGCCGCACCTATCGTGCCGAGCGCGCGGGGCACGCGTATGCGCTGCGGCTCGCACCCGCCGCCGAGCGCGGCGAGGGCTTCGATCCGCGCTGGGAACATGCGGTGCGCGCGGTCGCCGGCGGGGCGGGCCTCGCGCCCGAGGTCGTGCACTCCGACCCGGTCGCCGGCATCCTCGTGTCGCGCTGGGTCGACGGCCGTTCCTGGGACGCGGTCGCGGTCGACGACCCCGGACGCATCGCCGCGGTCGCGGGGCTGATGCGCGCGATCCATGCGCTCACGCCGCCGCAGCCCGCCCGTCGGGTCGGCGTCGCCGACTGGATCGCCCACTACGAGCGTGCGCTCGGCGGGCCGGCGACGCTCGTCGACGCCGGCGACGCGTTGCGCGCCGCGGCAAGGCGCCGATTGGCGGTGCTCGCCCGGGTCGACGAGGGCGCCGCGGCGCTGTGCCACAGCGACCTGCACGCGCTGAATCTCGTCGAGACCGCGAGCGGGCTCGTCGCGCTCGACTGGGAGTACGCACACGTCGGCGATCCGTTCTGGGACGTCGTCGGCTGGAGCTGCGCGAACGACTGGACGGCGGCGACGCGGGCGGCCTTGCTCGAACGCTATCTGGGGCGCGCGCCGAGCGCTCGCGAAGCGGCGCGCTTCGCGGTGGTCGGGTGGCTGTACGACTACGTCGGCGTGCTGTGGAGCGAATTGTTCCTGCGCCGCGCCGGCGATGCCGACGCAGCGGACGTGCGCGCGCGCGCCCGGCGGATGATCGAGCGGCTCGAGTCCGCGCACGAGGCTCCGCTCGTTGCCGAGGATCGGCCCTTTGAGGCAAAATATTGAGTTCGGCGGCAGTCTCGTCCGCCATCGAGCGATTGCAACGGGGTTCAGGCATGACGCGGATGACGGTGGTGGACCGGGACGGCAAAGAGCACGTGATCGATGCGAAGCCGGGTTTGAAGTTGATGGAGATCCTGCGGGAATTGGATTACGGCGTCGCCGCGATCTGCGGCGGGCTGTGTTCCTGCGCGAGCTGCCACGTCTACGTCGACCCCGCGTGGGTCGACCGCCTGCCGAAGAAGCAGAGCGACGAACAGGACCTGCTGACCGAGCTGTCGGACTACCGGCCGGAGGTCTCGCGGCTGTCCTGCCAGGTCGACTTCACCGAGGCCCTCGAGGGCCTGAAGATCGCGATCGCGCCGGATACCTGAGGTCGGTCATTGCTTGCGGCCCTGGCGGCTGACCGCCTCCTGGGCCGCCGCGATCGCCGCGGGATCGCCGAGGAAGCGGCGCGCGGTCGGCGCGAGGCTCGCGTCGAATTCGTAGAGGATCGGGACGCCGGTCGGGATGTTGAAGTCGACGATCTCGGCGTCGGACATCCGGTCGAGCATCTTCACCAGCGCGCGCAGCGAGTTGCCGTGCGCGACGACGAGGACGTTCTGGTTCGCCGCGAGCCGCGGCGCGATCCTCGCGCTCCAGTCCGGACTCACCCGGGACAGCGTGTCCTTCAGCGATTCGCCCGACGGCAGCTCCCGCGGATCCACGCTCGCGTAACGCGGGTCGAAGCGGGGATGGCTGGGGTCGTCCGCCGGCAGCGGCGGCGGCGGGATGTCGTAACTGCGGCGCCACAGCTTCACCTGCGCTTCGCCGTGGCGAGCGGCGGTTTGGGCCTTGTCGAGCCCCTGCAAGGCGCCGTAGTGGCGTTCGTTCAGCCGCCAGCTGTTCTCGACCGGAATCCACATCCGGTCCATCGTGTCGAGCGCGATCCACAGCGTGCGGATCGCGCGCTTCAGGACCGAGGTGAGCGCGATCTGCGGCAGGATGCGCTCGGCGAGCAGTTCCCGGCCGACCCGCTCGGCCTCGGCGCGGCCTTGGTCGCTCAGGTCGACGTCGACCCAACCGGTGAACAGGTTCTCCAGGTTCCAGATGCTCTGTCCGTGACGGACGAGGATCAATCTTCCGGGCATGGTCGTTTGCCTCTCACTCGCCGGCCAGGCGGCGTATCGACTGCAGCGCGACCGACAGGGTCGCGAAGTCCGCGCCCCCGCTCGAGCGCAGGTCCGCGATCAAGCCGTCGAGGCTCGCGATCTCGGTGCGCCGCCCGCCGAGCCAGGACTCGACGCGCGCCGCCGCGGACCCCTTGTGGCTCGCGAGCACCGCGGCGGTGATCTTCCGCTGCAGCGCGAACGAGGTGTCGCGCAAGGTCGCGCGCGCGACCGCGTGCCAGTGCGCGTCGCTCGGCAGCGCGTCGATCTGTTCCTTCGCCCACGCGAGACCGATGCGTTCGCCGAGCGCGAAATAGGCCTGCGCCGCGAACGTGACCGGCACGCGGGCCGCCGCCGCCACCTCGACCAGGTCGAGCGCCCCGTGGAGCGAGGCGAGCGCGGCGATCCGTGCCGCGAGCCCGTCGGGGACGCGCTCGCCGACGAGGCGCATCCGCGCCGCGTCGTAGCGCATCCGTTCGCCGGCGCCCAGGGTCGAATGGACCTCGCGCATCAGTTCGCGCACGCCTTCGGCGTAGCGCCGCACGCCGCGCCGGACGTCGAGGTCGACGCGCTTCTGCATCAGCAACCAATAGATCATGTGCCGCAGGATCCGCACCGTCTGCTCGAACGCGTCGTACTGGATCGAGCTCGCGACCCGGTTGTCGAGCGCCTCGATCTGCAGCCAGATCTCGCGCATCGCGAACACCTCGCGGGCGATCGTGTACGCGCGCGCGACCGCGGCCGGGCTCGCGCCGGTGTCCTCGACCGCGCGCACCGGAAACACCGGACCCATCCGGTTGATCAGTCCGTTCGTGACCGCGGTCGCGATGATCTCCCGGCGCAGCCGATGGCGCTTGATGCGCGTCGCGAAACGCGCGCGCACCGGCGCCGGGAAGTAGCGCTCGAGTTCGTCGGCGAGATAGTCGTCCTCCGGCACGTCGGACTCGATCAGCGCCTTGTCGAGCCAGATCTTGCCGTAGGAGAGCGCGATCGCGATCTCCGGCCGGGTGAGGCCTTCGCCCGATTTGCGCCGCTCCGCGATCTCCTCGTCGCTCGGCAGGGACTCGAGCGCCCGGTTCAGCTGCCCGGCGCGCTCGAGCGCGCGCAACAGGAACGCGCTCTCGCCGAGCCGCTCCTTCGCCCGGTCCTGCGTCACGCTGATCGCGAGGCTCTGCAGATAGTTGTTCCGCAGCACCAGCGCGGCGACCTCGTCGGTCATCTTCGCGAGCAGGCGGTCGCGCGCGGCGCGGGTGATCTCCCCGGCCTGCATCGCGCCGTTCAGCAGGATCTTCAGATTGACCTCGACGTCGGAGGTGTTCACGCCGGCCGAGTTGTCGATGAAATCGGTGTTCAGCCGGCCGCCGCGGCGCGCGTACTCGACCCGCGCGGCCTGCGACAGGCCGAGATTGCCGCCTTCGCCGACGACCTTGCAGCGCAAGTCGCGCGCATCGACACGGACCGCGTCATTGGTCCGGTCGCCGACGTCCGCGTGGCTCTCGTGGCTCGCTTTCACGTAGGTGCCGATGCCGCCGTTCCACAACAGGTCCACGTCGAGCTTGAGGATCGCCTTGATCGCCTCGTTCGGCGTGGTTTGCGCCGGCAGCCCGAGCAGGGCTTGCGCTTCGCGCGACAGCGGGATGCTCTTCGCGTTGCGCAGGTAGATCCCGCCGCCCTTCGACAGCACGTCGGTCGAGTAGTCGTCCCAGCCCGAGCGCGGCAGCTTGAACAAGCGGGTGCGCTCGCGGAACGAGCGCGCCGCGTCCGGCGACGGGTCGATGAACACGTGCTGGTGGTTGAAGGCCGCGAGCAGGCGGATGTGCGGAGACTGCAGCATTCCGTTGCCGAACACGTCGCCCGCCATGTCGCCGATCCCGGCGACGCTGAACTCGCGGCGCTGGATGTCGACCCCCATCTCGCGGAAGTGCCGCTTCACGCACTCCCAGGCGCCGCGCGCGGTGATCGCCATCTTCTTGTGGTCGTAGCCCGCGGAACCGCCGGATGCGAACGCGTCGCCGAGCCAGAACCCGTAGGACTCGGAGATCTCGTTCGCGATGTCGGAGAACGTCGCGGTGCCCTTGTCCGCGGCGACGACCAGGTAGGGGTCGTCGTCGTCGTGGCGCACGACCCGCGGCGGGGGCACGATCCGGTCGCCGGCGATGTTGTCGGTCAGATCGAGCAGGCCGCGGATCAGCGTGCGGTAGCACGCGACGACCTCCGCCTGCTGCGCGTCGCGCCCGCCCTCCGGGAGCCGCTTCGCGACGAAACCGCCCTTCGCGCCGACCGGCACGATCATCGTGTTCTTGACGTTCTGCGCCTTCATCAGCCCGAGGATCTCGGTGCGGAAATCCTCGAGGCGGTCCGACCAGCGGATGCCGCCGCGCGCGACCCGCCCCATGCGCAGGTGCACGCCCTCCATCCGCGTGGAGTACACGAAGATCTCCCACAGCGGCTTCGGCAGCGGCAGCTCCCGCACCCGCTGGCTCGCGATCTTGAAGGACAGGTACTCCTTCCCGGCGCCGGCCGCATCGCGCTGCCACGCGTTGGTGCGCACGGTCGCGTCGATCGCGTTCCACAGCGCGCGCAGGATCCGGTCCTCGTCCGAGCGGCGGACCGCCTCGAGCGCGGTGCCGAGCGAGGTGGTCAGGCGCTTCTGCGCGGTCCGGCGCGGGCCGGGCCCGAGGTCGGGGTCGAAGCGCGCGACGAACAGGTCGGCGAGCAACCGGGCGGCGCCGGCGTTCTGCGTGAGCACCTGCGCGACGTAGCCCTGGCTGTACGGCAGGCCCGTCTGCAGCAGGTAGCGGGCGTACGCGCGCAGCACCGTCACGAGCCGCCACGGCACGCCCGCGTGCAGCGTCAAGCGGTTGAGTCCGTCGTTGTCCATCCGGCCCGACCAGACGGCGGTGAACGTGTTCTTCAGCTCCGCCGCGCGCGACTCGAATCGCGCCTGGACGGACGCCGGCACCTCGAGTTCGAGGTCCTGGATCCAGCCGTGCTGGCCGTCCAGGTAGTCGAGTCCATAGGGCCGCTCGGCGATCACGCGCAGCCCCATGTTCTCGAGCATCGGCAGCAGGTCCGAGATCGGGATCGCGTCCCCGCCGCGGTAGATCTTCAGGAACACCCGGTCCTTGCGCTTCGGGTCCGCGCGGTAGATGTCGAGCTGCGGCTTCGCCGGGTCGCGCGCGATCGCCTCGAGGAACGACACGTCGTTCGCGGCCACCTCGCCGCCGAAGTCCTCGGTGTAGGCGGCCGGGAACGCCGGTGCGTACTTCTCGAACAGCTCGAGCGCGTGGGCTTCGTCCAGACGCGCGAGCAGCGCGGCCTTGAATCCGTCGGCCCAGGAGCGCACCGCCGCCTCGATCGCGCGCTCGACCGTCGCCGCGTCGACGCGCTGCGTCTCGCTCGGCTGCGTGCGCGCGACGACGTGGATGCGCGCCAGGTTCGACTGCGCGATCTCGACCTGCGAGTCGAGATGGAACGCCTCGGTCGCCTCCTGCAGCACCCGTTCGATGCGCTGGCGAACCTGGGTGTTGTACTTCTCGCGCGGCACGAACACGAGGCAGGAGTAGAAGCGGCGGAACGGATCGCGACGCATCAGCAGGCGCACGCGCGGCCGCTCCTGCAGGCCGAAGATCCCGCTCGCGATGCGCACGAGATCCGGGACGCTCGCCTGGAACAGCTCGTCGCAGGGGAAGGCCTCGAGGATGTGCTGCAGCGCCTTGCCGTCGTGGCTGTCCGGGGCGAGCGCGAACTCGGCGACCACGCGCGCGAACTTGTGGCGCACGAGCGGAATGTCGCGCGGATTGGCGTTGTACGCGCTCGAGGTCCACAGGCCGAGGAAACGCCGCTCGCCGAGCAAGCGCCCGGACGGGTCGAAGCGCTTCACGCCGACGTAGTCGAGATAGCCGGCGCGATGCACGGTCGACTGCGTGTTCGACTTGGTGACCAGCGCGAGCTCGCTGCGCCGGCTCTCGCGACGGATGTCGCCCGGCAGCGCCCGCGCGCCCCGCGCGCCGCGGCGGGGCCCGTGCCGCAGGATCCCGAGACTGCTCTCCTCGATCGGCACCAGGGTCTCGCGCCCGGGTGCGCCGCCGAGGCGGTATTCGCGATAGCCGAGGAACGTGAAGTGCCGGTCGACCATCCAGTCGAGCAAGGCCCGGGTCTCCTCGGCGTCGCGCTCGTCGCCGCGTACCGGACCGTGCTGCAGCTCGTACGCGATCTCCCGCGCCGCCGCCTCCATCTTGTGCCAGTCGCCGTACGCGAGCCGCACGTCGTCGAGGTTGCGCTCGATCTCCTGCGCGAGCGCCGCGAGCGCTGCGGCGTCGACGATGCGGTCGACCTCGATGTGCTGGAAGGATTCCAGGCGGGCGCCGCGCGCGCTCTCGCGCACGGTGCGCGGATGCAGCGCGGTGAGGTGCCCGCGCGGATCGCGCGAGACCGCGAAGATCGGGTGCGCGAGGAAGTGCATCGTGAGGCCGCGACGCTGGAACGCGAGGCCGATCGAGTCGACGAGGAACGGCATGTCCTCGCCGACCATTTCGACGACCGTGTGGGGCGAGGAATACCCGTCCTCGCGCACGGTCGGGTTGAACACGCGGACCGCGCAGCGTCCGCGGCGCCGCACGCGCGCGAACTTCAGGTGCGCGAGCGCGCTCGCCGCGAGCTCCGCCGGCGCGCGTGCGGCGATGTCCTCCGGATCGACGTTCTCGAAATACGCGCGCAGGTAGGATGCGGCGTGCACCCCCGCGACCGGGCTGCGGCGCACGGCCGCGGCGATCGCCCGGATCGACTGTTGATGGGACTCGGACATGGTCAACGACATGGACCGATCTCCTTAACGGGGCTCCTGGAGGTCCGCGATCACCGCGGCGAGGAATCGGCAGGCTTCGCCGCCGGTCACGCAGCGGTGATCGAAGCTGAGCGAGAGCGGCAAGCGGCGCCGCGCGAGGATCCGTCCGTCGCGCGCCACCGGCTCGACGCGCACCCTGCCGGCGCCGAGGATCGCGACCGCCGGGGGGACGACCTGCGGGATCGCGTAGCGACCGGCGACCGTGCCGTAGTTCGACAGCGTGAACGTCGCGTCGCGCAGGTCCTCCGGCGCGAGCTTGCGCGCGTGGGCCGCCGCCTTGCGCTCGGCGAGCGCGGCGGCCAGCGCCTGCGGCGCGAGCGCACCAGCGTCGCGGATCACCGGCACGATCAGACCATCGGCGGTGTCGACCGCGATCGCGAGGTCGAGACGCGAATGCAGGGTGCGCGCCTCGCGATCGGGGTCGAACCAGGCGTTCAGCGCCGGCTCCACGCGCGCCGCCGCGGCGATCGCCCGGATCAGCCGCTGCGTGCAGCCGCCCGCGTGTTCCCAGTCGTCGACGTCGGCGTCGTCGCACACGGTGCTGAGCGCGACCTGGGCATGCGCGAGCGCCATCGACGCGCGCATCGCGCGCCGCAGCCCGCGCAAGGGCTGGCCCGCGGCATCCACCGCTCGCGGCGCCGCGCCGAGCACGTCGTCGATCGTGATCAGGCCGGCGCGGCCGGTCCCGGCGACGGACCCGAGGTCGACCGCGAGGCGCTTCGCGAGCGCTCTCGCGGCGGGCATCGCGCGCACGCGCGCGCTCGCGCGGGGGCCGTCGCGACGGTCGTCGCTCGCGACCGGCTCCGGCGGCAGCTCGACGTTCGATCGGGGGATCTCGCCGACGACGGTGCCGTCGTCGAAGTCGATCAGCGGCGCGCCGGTCGCGATCACGTCGCCCGCCGCGCCGTGCAGTGCGAGCACCGTGCCCGCGAACGGCGCGGGCACCTCGACGACCGCCTTCGCCGTCTCGACCGAGAGCATCGGTTGATCCGCGGCGACGCGATCGCCGACCTGCACGTGCCATGCGACGATCTCGGCCTCGCTCAGCCCTTCGCCGAGATCGGGCAGGTGGAACGTCGTCATCGCGAGTCGACCATCACGGCGCGGACCGCGTCGACGATCCGGCGAACGCTCGGGATGTACTCGCGTTCGAGCCGATAGAGCGGCATCACCGTGTCGTAGCCGGCGACCCGCCGGATCGGCGCGAGCAGGTCGTACAAGCCGTCCTCGGCGACGATCGCGGCGACCTCGGCGCCGACGCCGACGTTGCGCGCGGCTTCCTGGACGATCACCAGTCGACCGGTCTTCGCGACCGAGTCGAGGATCGTCGTCGCGTCGATCGGGCTCAGGCTCGCCAGGTCGATCACTTCGGCGTCCACGCCGGCCGCGACGAGCTCGGCGGCGGCCTGCAGGGTCTCGGCGATCATCGCCCCCCAGGAGACGATCGTCACGTCGGCCCCTTCGCGCAGCACGAACGCCCGGTCGAGCGGCAGCGCCCGGCCGTCGTCGGGGACTTCCTGCCGCGACGCGCGGTACAGCCGCGTCGGCTCGAGGAACATCACCGGATCCGGGTCCCGGATCGCGGCGAGCAGCAGCCCGTACGCCCGCGCGGGCGAGGAGGGGCACACGACGCGCAGGCCGGGGACGTGACACAGCAAGGTCTCGACGCTCTCGGAATGGTGCTCCGGCGCGTGGATCCCGCCGCCGTGCGGCATCCGCATCACGATCGGGCAACTCAGGCGCCCGCGGGTGCGGTGACGCATGCGCGACATGTGGTTGATGATCTGGTCGAGCGCGGGATACAGGAAACCCATGAACTGGATCTCCGCGATCGGCTTCAAGCCTTGCGCGGCCATGCCGATCGCGACGCCGGCGATCGCCGCCTCCGCGAGCGGCGTGTCCTGCACGCGCTCGGCGCCGAAGCGCTGCTGCAGTCCCTGGGTCGCGCGGAACACGCCGCCGTTCGCGCCGACGTCCTCGCCGATCACGACGACCGCCGGATCGTGCTGCAGCTCCCAGGCGTGCGCCATCGCGACCGCCTCGACCATCGTCACCTTCGTCAAGTCAGTGCCCACCCGTCCCGGCGCTGCGGCGAGCCGCCGCACGCTGCTCGCGGATCCGCTCGGGCAGGTTCGCGAACAAGTGATCGAACATCGCGTCGGTCGTCGGCGGCGGCGCCGCGAGGTACTCGGCGACGGCCGCGTCGATCTCCCGCGCGCAGGCCTGGAGGAGTTCGCGCTCGCGCTCGGCGTCCCATCGATCCGCCTTCTCGAGGAAGCGCCGGGTGCGCAGCAGCGGCTCGAGCGCGCGCGCGGCGTCGACCTCGCGCGCGCTGCGGTAGCGGCTCGCGTCGTCCGCGGTCGTGTGATCGCTCAGCCGGTAGGTGAGCGCCTCGACGAGCGTCGGACCGCCGCCGCCGCGGGCGCGCTCGAGCGCCGCGGACATCGCTTCGCGCACCGCGATCACGTCGTTGCCGTCGACCTGCAGGCCCGGGATGCCGGCGGCGACCGCCTTCTGCGCGAGCGTCCGCGCCGCGGTCTGCGCGGCGACCGGGACCGAGATCGCCCAGCCGTTGTTCACGACGACGAAGACGACCGGCAGCGCGCGGGCGCCCGCGACGTTCAGCGCTTCGTAGAACGCGCCTTCGGAGGTGCCGCCGTCGCCGATCGTCGCGACCGCGCAGCGCGGCTCGCGGCGGATCTTGAACGCCATCGCGGCGCCGGTCGCATGCAGCGTCTGCGTCGCGATCGGCACGCACCAGGGAAAGTCCGCGCGGGGGCCCGAGAAGTCGTTGCCGCGCTCGTCCCCGCCCCAGTACAGCAGGATCTCGTGCATCGTGACGCCGCGCCACAGCTGCGTGCCGACCTCGCGATACACCGGGGCGAGCACGTCCTCGGCGCGCATCGCCGCGCCGATCCCGATGTGGGTCGCTTCGTGGCCGAGGCAGGAGGCGTAGGTGCCGAGCTGGCCGGTGCGCTGCAGGTTCACCGCCTTCGCGTCGAACGCCCGCGCGAGCGTCATCGCGCGGTACATCCGCAGGACCTCGTCGGCGTCGCATGCGAACGCCGGCGGGTCGCCGACCAGGTCGCCGTCGGGAGCGAGGCGCTGCAGGTACTCGATCCGGAATTCGATCACCGTGCGCATCGGCGAATTATGCCAGGGCGTCGCGCGTCGTGCTCGCGGGCGCGCTCAGGCCCGATGCTCGCTCGACAGATAACGCTCGGATTGCATCTCGATCAGGCGGCTGGTCGCGCGCGCGAACTCGAACCGCAGCCGTTCGCCCCGATAGAGCGCGTCCGGCGCCGCGGCGGCGGACAGCACCAGGTTCACGCCGCGGTCGTAGAGCGCGTCGACCAAGGTGAGGAATCGCCGGGCGCCGTCGTCGTGCGCCGCGGTCAGCACCGGCACCGCGGACAGGAAGATCGTGTGATAGCGGTGCGCGAGCTCGAGGTAGTCGTTCGCGCCGTGCGCGGTCTCGCAGAGCTCGGCGAACTCGAACCATGCGATCCCCTGGGCCGTGTCGCGCGCGGCAAGCGTCCGCCCGCCGACGTCGAGCGCGATCGCGCCGGTCGGCGCCGACGTCGCGAGGTTCAGGAACAGCGCCCGCATCGCGGCGTCGCTGCCGGGATCGGCGGCGTCGAAGTAGGTGCGCTTGCCCGCGAAGCTCGCCAGGCGATAGTCGATCGTCCCGTCCAGATGGACGACGTCCAGGTGCTGCTCCAGTTGCGCGATCGCGGGCAGGAACCGCGCGCGCTGCAGCCCGTCCTTGTACAACTCGCGAGGCGGCTGGTTCGACGTCGCGACCAGGGTGACGCCGCGGCGAAACAGCCCGTCGAGCAAGCCCGACAGGATCATCGCGTCGCCGATGTCGGAGACGAAGAACTCGTCGAGGCACACGAGGCGCACGCGCGACGCGAGGCGCTCCGCGGCGAGTTCGAGCGGCGAGCTCCGCTCGCCGATCGCGCGCAGCTCCGCGTGGATGGAGCGCATCAACACGTAGAAGTGGGTTCGCTCGCGCTCGGCGAACGTGAGGGACTCGTAGAACAGGTCCATCAACCGGGTCTTGCCGCGGCCGACGCCGCCCCACAGATAGACGCCGCGCGGACTCGACGCGCGGCCGAGGCGGCGTGCGATCCGCTGTCGCCAGACCGGCGGCGGGCGATCGAGTTCGGCCGCGAGCACGTCGAGGCGCGCGGCCGCGGCGAGCTGTCCCCGGTCGAACGCCAGTCGCCCCGCCGAGAACTCGCGTTCCAGCCGCGCGGCGACGCCATCGCGCTGCGAGCGCACTCCGGCGCCTTCAGAGCCCTTGGTAATTCGGTCCCGAGCCGCCCTCCGGCGTCGTCCAGGTGATCTGGTCGGTGTAGGGCTCCTTGATGTCGCAGGCCTTGCAGTGCACGCAGTTCGAGGCGTTGATCTGCAGCTTGCGGCCGCCGGCGCCGTCGTCGACCATCTCGTAGACGTTCGCCGGGCAGAAATTCGTGCAGGGATTGCCGAACTCGGTCGCGCAGCGGGTCGCGCAAATCGACGTGTCGGCGACCCGCAGGTGGATCGGCTGGTTCTCCTCGTGCGCGGTCGCGGCGAAGAACACCGCGGCGAGGCGGTCGCGCGGCGGCAGCTCGCGCTCGCCCCAGCCCCGGTCCGGCGACGCGTAATCCTCGAGCTTGCGCAGCGCGAGATGATCGTCGTGATTCGCGAGGGTCCACGGCGACTTGCCCATCGTGACCGTCTCGAGCGCGGCGTTCGCGAGGCCGAACCACAGACCGCGGCGGAAGCCCGGACGGATGTTGCGCACCTTGCGCAGCTCGCGTCCGCCGGTCGATTCGCGCCAGCGTCGATCGAAGCCCGCGCTGGTCCCGGTCTCGGCGTAGTGCTCCGCGGCGGTCACGCCCGAGCGGATCGCCTGGTGGATGCCCTTGATCTTCGGCGTGTTCAGCGTGCCGCCCGCGTCGCCGATCAGCACCGCGCCCGGCATCTCGAGCATCGGCGCCGACTGGTAGCCGCCCTCGATCAGCGTGCGCGCGCCGGCCGACAGGATCTCGCCGCCGGCGAACAGCGGCTTGACGAGCGGATGGTTCTTGAATTGCTGGAACGCCTCGAAGGGCTTCAAGCGCGGGTCCTCGTAGTCCAGACCGACCACGAAGCCGACGTAGACGCGGTCGTTGTCGAGGTGATAGAGGAAGCTGCCGCCATAGGTCCGGTTGTCGAGCGGCCAGCCGAGCGAATGCTGGATCAAGCCCGGTTCGACGCGACCCGGCGGCAACTGCCACAGCTCCTTGAACCCGAGACCGTAGGTCTGCGGGGACTTGTCGCGATCGAGTCCGTAGCGACGGATCATCTGCTTCGTGGTGCTGCCGCGGCAGCCCTCGGCGAACATCGTGAGCTTCGCGTGGATCCGCGGCCCCGGGGCGTAGTTGGGCCCCGGCTCGCCGGTCTTCTCGACACCCATGTCGCCGATCTGCACGCCCATCACCGCGCCGCCGTCGTCGATCAGGGCCTCGGCGGCGGCGAATCCCGGGAACACGTCGACGCCGAGCCGCTCGGCTTCTTGCGCGAGGATCGGCGTCAGTTGACCGAGCGAGACGATCAGGTTGCCGTGATTCCCCATCTGCGGGGGCGTCGGCAGCCGATAGCGCTTGCGGCGGGTCATCCACCAGAATTCGTCGCGGGCCGCGGGCACGCAGGTCGCCGGCGGCGTGTTGCGCCAACCCGGCAACAGCTCGTCGAGCGGTCCCGGCTCGAGCACCGCTCCGGACAAGGAATGCGCGCCGACGCTCGCTCCCTTCTCGAGCATGCAGACGCTGAGGTCGGGCTTCAGCTGCTTGAGCCGGATCGCGGCCGCAAGCCCCGCGGGTCCGGCACCGACGATCGCCACTTCGTATTCCATGACGTCGCGCTGCGTTTCGCTCATCGAACGGTCACCTCGGTAATCCCCTGAAATTCGCCCGGCGGATCTTCGCGTCCGCGTTCAATCGAGTTCGACGGCGACCGCGGTCGCCTCGCCGCCGCCGATGCACAGGCTCGCGATGCCGCGGCGCCCGCCGCGCGCGCGCAGCGCATGCACCAGGGTCGCGAGGATCCGGGCGCCGGTCGCGCCGATCGGATGGCCGAGCGCGCAGGCGCCGCCGTGGACGTTCACCTTCGCCGGATCCAGGCCGAGGTCGCGGGTCGCCGCCATCGTGACGACCGCGAACGCCTCGTTCACCTCGAACAGATCCACGGCGTCGGCGCGCCAGCCGATCCGGTCGAGCAGCTTGCCGATCGCGCCGATCGGCGCGAGCGTGAACCACTCCGGCTCGCGGGCGAAACTCGCGTGGCCGACGATGCGCGCGATCGGCGCGAGGCCGAGCGCCTTCGCGTGCGAGGCCGAGGCGAGCACCAGCGCCGCGGCGCCGTCCGCGATGCTCGACGAGCTCGCGGCGGTGACCGTGCCGTCCTTCTTGAACGCGGGCTTCAAGGACGGGATCTTGTCGATCGACACCAGGTGGGGAGTCTCGTCCGCGGCCACCGTCGTCTCGCCCGCGCGGCTGCGGGCCGTGACCGGCGTGATCTCCGCGGCGAACGCGCCGCGGCGCGCCGCATCCTGCGCGCGGCGCACCGACTCGGTCGCGAACGCGTCCTGCTCCGCGCGGCCGAAGCCGTAGCGCTCGGCGGTCGCCTCGGCGAACACGCCCATCAACTTGCCGTCCCAGGGGCTCTGCAGTCCGTCGGTGAACATGTGGTCGAGGACTTCTTGATGGCCCATCCGGTAGCCGGCGCGGGCCTTCGGCAGCAGGTACGGCGCGTTCGTCATCGACTCGAGACCGCCGGCGACGACGACCGCGGCGGAACCCGCGGCAATCTGATCGGCCGCGCTCATCACCGCGCGCATGCCGGACCCGCACATCTTGTTGAGCGTGGTCGCCGGGATCGAGTCGCGCAGGCCGGCGCCGAGCGCCGCCTGCCGCGCCGGGGCTTGCCCCAAGCCGGCGGGCAGCACGCAGCCCATCACGACCTCGTCGATCCCGGTCGGCTCGATGCGCGCGGCCGCGACCGCGCCGCGAATCGCGGCCGCACCGAGTTGCGTGGCACTCAGCGAGGCGAGCGCGCCCTGGAAACCGCCCATCGGCGTACGTTGCGCGGCGAGAATCACGATCGGATCGGTGGACATCGGCGCTTTCCCCTCGATTGGCGGCCATTACCGGCCGCCCAGTATAACCGGCGGAGCCCCGAAGACGGGCGTCCCCCGGGGGCTGCGCTCAGGCGAGGGGCTCGCCGATCGCGGCCGCGATCAGTTCCCGGCTCCGGTCGCGCGCATCCTCGCCGCGCAGCACCGCGATGACCTCGACCTTGATCGGCCGCCGGCGCAGCAGCGCGGTGCCCGAGGGCAGCACCTCGCGCGTGCCGTGGATCGCGACCGCGACGATCGGCATGCCCGCGCGGGCCGCGGTCGTGAACGCGCCCCGCAGGAACCGGCCGACCTGCCGGATCTCGGTGAACGTGCCTTCCGGGAAGAACACCAGCGACTGACCGCGCGCCGCGCGCTTGACCACGCGCCGCGCGTCGGCCGCGCCGCGCCGCGGATCGAAACGCTCGACGAATTCGGATCCCAGCCGGCGCAGCAGGAAGCCCGCGAGCGGGACGCGAATCATTTCGCGCTTGATCACGAACGCGAAGTGCGGCGGGAGCGCGGCGATCGCGACGATGCCGTCGAGATAACTGGCGTGGTTCGCGACCACGACGCAGGCCTCTGCCGGCAGCCGGTCGATGCCCTCGACCGAGAACGGAATCCGCGCCGCCCGGAGGAACGCGCGGGCGCAGCGGCCGGCGATCCGCCGGCGCGCATGGTCGTCGCGGACGAACGCGTTGACCACCAGCACGAGGGACCCGAGTCCGACGAACCAGACGCCGCAGTACAGCGAGTAGATGGCGCGGCGCATCGGCAGTCGGCGCGTGGAACGACGGACTGTGATCTGTGTCTCCTTATGTTAATACTGGCGACCGACTGTGATTCGGGTCACGTCGCCCGCGGCGCAGCGACCCGATACTGCCGTCCAAACCACGGCGGCTCGGTGACGTCGCGGTGTCACGATGCGAGACAACATGACGACGGCTCTCAAGCGCTCGGTTTACACACGCAGTTCGGGAGCGGCGGTCCTGCCGCGGGAGCGCGACGCGGCGGCCCCGGAGCTGCAGCGCTTCCTCGACGCGGTCTGGGCCGAACGCGGCCTCTCGGCGAACACGCTCGCGGCCTACCGCGCCGACTTGACCGCGCTCGGCCGCTGGCTCGACGCGCGCCACAGCTCGCTGCTCGGGGCGACGCGGATCGAGTTGCTCGGCTTCATCGCCGCGCGCGCCGAGGGCGGCTCGCGACCGCGGTCGACCGCCCGGCAGCTGTCGAGTTTCCGGCGCTTCTACCGTTACATGATCCGCGAGGGGGCGATCGCCGCGGATCCGACCGAGCAGATCGCGATGCCGAAGATCGGGCGTTCGCTGCCGAAGTCGCTGACCGAGGCCGAAGTCGAGGCGCTGCTCGAGGCGCCGGTCGTCACCGATCCGCTCGGCCACCGCGATCGCACGATGCTCGAGGTGCTGTACGCGACGGGGCTGCGCGTGTCCGAGCTCGTGAACCTGAAGCACAGCCAGGTGAATCTCACGCAGGGCGTGATGCGCATCGTCGGCAAGGGCAACCGGGAGCGGTTGATCCCGCTCGGCGACGAGGCGGTCGGCTGGCTGCAGCAATTCAGCGCCGGTCCGCGGATCGAGATCCTCCTCGAGCGGCAGACCGATTACCTGTTCCCGACCCGGCGCGGCGACCGGATGACGCGGCAGGCGTTCTGGCACATCATCAAGCGGTACTCCCGCAAGGCCGGGATCGCGAAGGAACTCTCGCCGCACACGCTGCGGCATGCGTTCGCGACGCATCTGCTCAACCACGGGGCGGACTTGCGGGTCGTGCAGATGCTGCTCGGGCACAGCGACCTGTCGACGACCCAGATCTACACCCACGTCGCTCGCGAGCGGCTCAAGGAGCTGCACGCGCAGCACCACCCGCGCGGCTGAGCCGGCCGGGCCAGGGGCCGCGGGGTCGCGGCCGGCCGGACGTCTCAGCGCTCGAGCATCTTCAGTTTGTCGGGGACCCCTTCCCACTGCTTCGCGTCGGCCGGCGCCGCGCGCTTCTCGCTGATCACCGGCCACTGCTTCGCGAGCTCCGCATTCAGCTGCTTGAACGCCTCCTGGCCGGCGGGGATGTCTTCCTCGGAGACGATCGCCTCGACCGGGCATTCCGGCTCGCAGAGCGTGCAGTCGATGCACTCGTCGGGGTCGATCACGAGGAAATTCGGGCCCTCGTGGAAGCAATCCACGGGACAGACCTCGACGCAATCGGTGTACTTGCACTTGATGCAGTTCTCGGTGACCACAAACGCCATGGCGTTCCCTTCTGATGTGTTGCCGTGGGATGGCCGGATATTTTGCCACAGAGCGCGCCGAGCGGGCGCGCGTCAGCGCTTCAGCGGGTGCTGCAGCTCGGTGAAGTGGTGCGCTTCGCGCCCGGCGGCGCGGTCCGCGAAATAGCGGCGCAAGGTGAATTCGCCGCTCGGAAACGCGAGGTCCTCCCAGGGGATCTCGCGTTCCTCGAGCAGGCGGACCTCGAGGCTCTCGGGCCCCGCCGCGTAGCGCGGCGAGAGCATCCGCGCGCGGAACATCACGTGGACCTGCGCGGCGTGGGTCACGCTCACCACCGCGAGCAGCGAGCCGATCTCGACGTCGGCCTGGGCTTCCTCGTGGCATTCGCGCTGCGCCGCGTGCTGCATCGTCTCGCCGATCTCCATGAAGCCGGCCGGGACGGTCCAGAAGCCGAGCCGCGGCTCGATCGCGCGCCGGCACAGCAGGATCCTGCCTTCCCATTCGGGGACGCAGCCCAGCACCAGCAACGGATTCTTGTAGTGCACCGTTCCGCAGGCGTCGCACACGAAACGCGGCAGGTGATCGCCCGGAGGGACCTTGGTGACGACGGCGGCGCCGCAGTGGCTGCAGAACTTCAAAGAACCATCCATTCGAGCAGGGGGATCTGGTGCCCGGAGAGGGAATCGAACCCACACGATGTCACCACCACCGGATTTTGAGTCCGGCGCGTCTACCAGTTCCGCCATCCGGGCAGGCCAGGTCCGACAGTATATGCGAACCGCGGTATTGTTAGTATTGCCCGCCTGATGCGCCGCGACGAATTCCATTACGAGCTGCCGCCCGAGCGGATCGCGCAGACGCCGGCCGAGCCGCGCTCGGCGAGCCGGCTGCTCGCCGTGGACGGCGAGACCGGCGTCCACCGCGATCGCGCGTTCGTCGATCTGCCGGACCTGCTCGAGCCGAACGACCTGCTGGTGTTCAACGACACCCGCGTGGTGCCGGCGCGCGCGATCGGCCACAAGTCGAGCGGCGGGCGGGTCGAGGTCCTGCTCGAGCGGATCGAGGGCGGGCAGCAGGCGCTGGTGCAGGCCCGCGCGAGCAAGCCGCTGCGCGCGGGGGCGCTGGTCGAGTTCGCCGGCGGGGATCGCGCCCGCGTGCTCGGGCGCGCCGGCGACCTGTTCCGGCTCGAGTTCTCGCGGCCGGCGCTCGAGTTCTTCGAGGCGCATGGCGCGGTGCCGTTGCCGCCGTACATCGATCGGGCGCCGAGCGAGGCGGATCGCGAGCGCTACCAGACGCTGTACGCGCGCGTCCCGGGCGCCGTCGCCGCGCCGACCGCCGGCCTGCACTTCGACGCGACCGTGTTCGCGGCGCTCGCCGCGCGCGGCATCCGCCACGAGTTCCTCACGCTGCACGTCGGCGCCGGCACGTTCGCGCCGGTGCGGGTCGAGGACGTCGACCGGCACGCGCTGCACGCGGAACTCGTCGAGGTGCCCGAGCGCGTCTGCGCGGCGATCGAGCGTACGCGCGCGGCCGGCGGCCGCGTCGTCGCGGTCGGCACGACGGTGGTCCGGGCGCTCGAGACCGCGGCGAGCACCGGCGCGGTGCGTCCGTTCGCGGGCGAGACGCGGATCTTCATCAAGCCGGGCTACCGGTTCCGCGCGGTCGATGCGCTGGTCACGAACTTCCATCTACCGGAGTCGACCTTGCTGATGCTGTGCGCGGCCTTCGTCGGCCGCGAGACGATCCTCGCCGCGTACGCCCACGCGGTTCGCGCGGGTTACCGGTTCTTCAGCTACGGGGACGCGAGCTTCCTCACGCCGCGTCGCGCGGCGCTCGAGCGGCCGTGACCGGGCGGGCGATGCGCTTCTCGCTGCTCACGACCGACGGCGCGGCGCGCCGCGGCCGGCTGCAGTTCGCGCGGGGGACGGTCGAGACGCCGGCGTTCATGCCGGTCGGCACCTACGGCACCGTGAAGGCGATGACGCCGGAGGAACTCGAGGGGATCGGCGCGGAGATCATCCTCGGCAACACGTTCCACTTGTACCTGCGCCCCGGCCTCGAGGTGATCGAGGCGCACGCGGGCTTGCACCGGTTCACGCACTGGCGCCGGCCGATCCTGACCGATTCCGGCGGCTTCCAGGTGTGGAGCCTCGCCGCGATGCGCACGATCGACGAGGACGGCGCGCGGTTCCGCTCGCCGATCGACGGGGCCGCGGTGTTCCTGTCGCCGGAGGAGTCGATGCGCATCCAGCGGGTGCTGCGCTCGGACGTCGCGATGAGCTTCGACGAGTGCACGCCGTACCCGGCCTCCGAGGCGCAGGCGCGCGAGTCGATGGAGCGGTCGATGCGCTGGGCGCTGCGCGGCTACCGGGCTTACCACGACGACGACCCGCCGGGGACCTTGTTCGGGATCGTGCAGGGCGGGGTGCACCCGGCGCTGCGGCTCGCGTCGCTGGAGGCGCTCGAGCGGATCGGCTTCGCGGGACTCGCGATCGGCGGACTCGCGGTCGGGGAGAGCGAGCACGAGCGCGAAGCGGTGCTCGAGACGCTGTGCCCGCGGATGCCGGCCGACAAGCCGCGTTACCTGATGGGCGTCGGGCGCCCGGAGGACATCCTCGAGGCGGTCCGCCGCGGCGTGGACCTGTTCGACTGCGTGATGCCGACGCGGCATGCGCGCAACGGGCACCTGTTCACCCGCGGGGGCGTCGTGAACATCCGCAACGCCGTCCACCGGCTGGACACGGGCCCGATCGAGGCCGGCTGCGAGTGCGACACCTGCCGGCACTACAGCCGCGCGTACCTGCGCCATCTCGACCGGTGCAACGAGATCCTGGGGTCCCGGCTGAACACGATCCACAACCTGTTCTTCTACCAACGGCTGATGCGGGAGATCCGCGCAGCGATCGCGACCGGCGGGCTCGATGCCTACACCCGCGCGTTCTACGCCGCGCGCGGCGGCGTTTCGGTATAATCCCGGCCTTTCCGCCGCGGCCCCAGCCGCGCAGAGTGGGTGAAAGCCATGAATTTCTTCATCAAATCGGCCTATGCGCAAGCGGCCGCGACGGGTGGTGGGCAGGGGCTGTTCGGTGCGCTGCTGCTGCCGGTCGCGTTGCTGGTGGTGTTCTACTTCCTGCTGATCCGCCCGCAGAACAAGCGGGCCAAGGAACAGAAGGAGATGCTCGGCAAGATCGCCGCCGGTGACGAGGTCGCGACCAACGGCGGGATCCTCGGCAAGGTGGTCGAGGTCCGCGACCAGTTCGTGACGCTGGAGATCGCGCCCGACGTCAACGTGAAGCTGCAGAAGTTCCAGATCTCGCAGCTGTTGCCCAAGGGCACGGTCAAGAACGCATGACCGCGTATCCCCGCTGGAAGATCGCGCTCGTCGCGATCGTGATGCTGGCCGGGATCCTGCTGGCCTCGCCGAACCTGTTCGGGGAGCAGAGCGCGCTGCAGCTCGCGAAGGACCAATCCGCGGTCGTCGACGCCGACCGCGTCGCGGTCGAGAAACTGCTCGCCTCGAAGGGCGTCCCGGTCGCCGGCTCGTTCCTCGAGCACGGCCGGCTCACGCTGCGCTTCCCGACGGCCGCGGACCGCGCGAAGGCGCGGGCGGTGATCTCCGCCGGGATGCCGAACGAGTACACGATCGCGCTCGCGAGCGCCTCGCGCGTCCCGACGTGGATGCGCGACCTCGGTCTCACGCCGGTCAAGCTCGGCCTCGACCTGCGCGGCGGCGTCTATCTCGTGTACCAGGTCGACGTCCAGGCCGCGGTGAAGCAGGAACTCGAGCGTTACGACCAGGATTTCCGCGCCTCCTTGCGCAACGCGCACGTGCCGTACGACGACGTGCGGGTGGACTACCCGGACAACCGCGTCGTGGTCATCTTCCGCGACGCGGCGAGCTTCGCGAAGGGCCGGGACGCGATCGAGAACGACAACCGCACGGTGAACTTCGGCGAGACGACGGTCGGCAAGCTGCCCGCGCTGCAGCTCACGCTGACCCCGCAGCAGATCCAGCAACGCGAGACTTACGCGGTCCAGCAGAACATCGTGATCCTGCGCAACCGCCTGAACAGCCCGGAACTCGCGGTCTCCGAGCCGCAGGTCGCGCAGCAGGGCGCCGACCAGATCGCGATCCAGCTGCCGGGCCTGCAGAACTCGGCCGAGGTCAAGAAGATCCTCGGCAAGACCGCGACCCTCGAGTTCCACATGGTCGACGAGACCGACAATCCGTTCGAGGCGGCGCAGACCGGGCAAATCCCGCTCGGCACCAAGCTCTACTACACCCGCCACAAGCGCCCGGTCCTGCTGAAGCGGGACATCGTCGTGACCGGCGATCAGCTCACCGACGCATCGTTCCAGCCGAACACGCAGGAAGGCCCGGCGGTCTCCGTGTCGCTCGACAGCCGGGGCGCGGAGAAGATGCTGCGCAACACCGAGGAGAACATCGGCCACATGATGGCGGTCGTGTTCATCGACCGCTCGAGCGAGAAGAACGCGGCCGGCGTCCAGGTGGTGCGCAAGAAGGAAGAGGTGATCAACGAGGCGACGATCCGCGGCGTCTTCAGCAACAATTTCCAGATCACCGGAATCAACCCGATCGAGGGACGGGAGCTCGCGCTGCTGCTGCGCGCGGGCGGACTCGCGGCGCCGCTGTCGGAGATCGAGGAGCGCGCGATCGGCCCGAGTCTCGGCCAGGACAACATCGACAAGGGCATCCATGCGATGGTGTTCGGCACGCTCGCGGCGTTCGTGTTCATGGCCGTGTACTACAAGTGGTTCGGGGTGATCGCGGACGTGGTGCTCGCCGCGAACGTGGTGCTGCTGACCGCGCTGCTGTCGCTGGTCGGGGCCGCGCTCACGCTGCCCGGGATCGCCGCGGTCGTGCTCACCGTCGGCATGGCCGTCGACGCGAACATCCTGATCTACGAGCGCATCCGCGAGGAGTTGCGCGCCGGGGTGTCGCCGCGCACGGCGATCTCGGCGGGCTTCGAGCGCGCGTTCTCGGCGATCTTCGATTCCAACGTGACCGCCGCGATCGCCGGCGTCGTCCTGTGGTTGTTCGGCTCCGGAGCGGTCCGCGGCTTCGCGGTGGTGCTCGTGCTCGGCATCGCGACCTCGATGTTCACGTCGCTGATGGGGAGCCGGGCGCTCGTGCACATCGTGTTCGGCGGCCGCCGCAAGATCGAGCGCCTGCCGATCTGAGGCCGGCGCCGAGGGAGATTCATCGATGGAGTTCTTTCACAAGGTCACGCGCTTCCCGTTCATGCACACCCGCAAGGTGTGGTACGGGTTGTCGGCGGTCCTGATCGTCGGTTCCCTGGTCCTGGTCGCGGCGCGCGGCCTGAATCTCGGCATCGATTTCACCGGGGGCATCGTCGTCGAGACGTACTTCCCGACCGCGCCGAACATCGACCGGCTGCGCGCCGCGCTCGCCGGCGCGAAGATCGCGGACGCGCAGGTGCAGCAGTTCGGGAGCGCGCGCGACATCCTGGTGCGCCTGCCGCCCGACGGGAACGTCAAGGGCGGCGAGATCGGCACGCGGATCCTCGATCTGTTCCGTCCGATCGAGTCCGGCGTCACGCTGCGCTCGACCGAGGTCGTCGGGCCGCAGGTCGGCGAGGAGCTGTTCATCAAGGGGGCCTGGGCGCTCGCGGCGACGCTGGTGCTGATCATGGTCTACGTGTTGGTCCGCTTCACGCCGAAGCTCGCGCTGGGCGCGATCTTCGCGGTATTGCACGACCCGATCTGCGTGCTCGGCTTCTTCGCGATCTCGCGGATGACGTTCGACCTCACCGCGATCTCGGCGATCCTCGCGGTGATCGGCTATTCGCTGAACGACACGGTGATCGTGTTCGACCGGGTGCGCGAGCGCGCGCGCTCGGCGCGGCGGTTGCCGGTCGCGCAGGTGATCGACGAGTCGATCAACCAGACCCTGTCGCGAACCCTGATGACCAAGCTCGTCACGCTGCTGGTCGTGCTCGCGCTGCTGATCTTCGGCGGGCAGACCTTGCACAGCTTCTCGGCGGCGCTGGTGATCGGGATCGTCGCCGGCACCTATTCGTCGATCTACATCTCCGCCGCGATCGCGCTCGACATGGGATTGCGGACCGACGATCTGCTCGAGCGGCGGATCGCGAAGCCGGAAGAGGTCGACGGCCTGCCGTGAGCGTCGCGCGAGCGGCGAATTCGCTTGGCGGGGAGTCCGGAAAGCCGCTAGAGTCGGTCGCCGGAGGCCGCGCCGGCGCGGCTGCCGCCACTGGGTCACCACGGGTGCAATAGATGAAATTCAGCGCTCTGTTCGCAACCAAGCCGATCTCCGACTACCACGAAGAGGCCGCGAGCAAGAACCTCGTGCGCGCGCTCGGCATTCCGTCGCTGGTCGCCTTCGGCATCGGCGGAATCATCGGCACCGGCATATTCGTGTTGACCGGCCTCGCGGCCGCGCAGCACGCCGGGCCCGCGATCGTCATTTCGTTCGTGATCGCCGGCGTCGGCTGCATGTTCGCGGGCCTGTGCTACTCGGAGTTCGCGACGATGGTTCCGGTCGCCGGCAGCGCCTACGCGTACAGCTACGCGACGCTCGGCGAGTTCATCGCATGGTTCGTCGGCTGGAACCTCGTGCTGGAGTACATGATGGCCTGCTCGACCGTCGCGGTCGGGTGGAGCCGGTACTTCGTGAAGCTGCTCGACTTCTTCCACGTCGATTTCATCCCGAAGTGGCTGGAATCGGCGCCGCTGCGCGCGGCCAGCGCCGGCTACCAGGTGCACCTGACCGGCACCTACCTGAACGTGCCGGCGGTCGTGATCATCGCGGCCGCGACCTGGCTCTGCTACCGCGGGATCCAGGAGTCGACCCTCGTGAACACGATCATCGTCGCGATCAAGGTCGCGATCGTGATCGCGGTGATCGCGTTCGGCGCGTTCTACGTGGACCCGAAGCACTGGGTGCCGTTCATTCCGAAGAACACCGGCCATTTCGGCGTGTTCGGCTGGAGCGGGATCATCCAGGCGGCGGGCATCATCTTCTTCGCGTACATCGGCTTCGACGGCGTGTCGACGGTCGCGCAGGAGTCGAAGGACCCGAGCCGCGGCATGCCGATCGGGATCCTCGGCAGTCTCGCGATCTGCACGGTGCTCTACATCCTGATGTCGGGCGTGATGACCGGCCTCGTGCCGTATCCGCTGCTGAACGACGCGGCGCCGGTCGCGGTCGCGATCGAGGCGCACCCGCAGCTCAACTGGCTCACCGGCTGGGTCCTGGTCGGCGCCCTGCTCGGTCTGACCTCGGTGATCATCACGATGATCATCCCGCAGGCGCGGATCTGGCTCACGATGGCGCACGACGGGCTGTTGCCGCCGATGTTCGGCGCGGTCCACCCGAAGTACCGGACGCCGCACATCTCGACGCTGATCACCGGCGGGCTGGCGGCGCTGTTCGCCGGCTTCCTGCCGATCGACATCCTCGGCGAACTGGTGTCGATCGGCACCCTGATCGCGTTCATCGTCGTCTGCGCGGGGGTGCTGGTGCTGCGTTACACGCGTCCCGACCTGCCGCGGCCGTTCAAGGTGCCGGCGGTGTGGTTCACCGCGACGATGGGCGTGATCTTCTGCGCCGGCATGGCGGCGTTCCTGCCCGAGGCGACCTGGGTGCGGCTCCTGGTGTGGAGCGCGATCGGGATCGTGCTGTATTTCGCGTACGGCCACCAGCACAGTCGGCTGCGCGCGAAGACCGCGCGGGCGGCCGCGAAGGCCTGAGGTTCGATCCGCCGCGCGGGGGCGGCGCCGGCGCGAGCTAGGCGCGCTGCTCGGCGGGGGTGAGCGGTCCGATCGTCGCGAGCAGCGCCGCGTAGACCTTCGGATTGCCGGCGACGACGTTCGGCCCCAAGCTGTAGTCGCCGCCACCCGGCGTGCCGAGGTGGCCGCCGGCTTCGCGGATCAGCAGTGAACCGGCGGCGGTATCCCAGGGCTTCAGCCCGAATTCCCAGAATCCGTCGAGGCGACCGGCCGCGACGTACGCGAGGTCGAGCGCGGCGGCGCCCGGGCGGCGCACGCCGGCGGCGACGGCCATCACCGCCTTCATGATCGCGAGATAGGCGTCGACGTAGGCCGCGTCCTCGCGGAACGGAAAGCCGGTGCCGATGAGCGCGCCCTCGAGGTCGCGCTGCGCGCTGACCCGGATCCGCTTGCCGTCGAGCTGCGCGCCGTCGCCGCGCGACGCGGTGAACAGCTCCTGGCGCATCGGATCGTAGACGACCGCGTGCTCGAGGCGGCCGCGATGCTCGATCGCGATCGACACCGCGAACACCGGAAAGCCGTGCAGGAAGTTCGTCGTGCCGTCGAGCGGATCGATGATCCAGAGGAACTCGCCGTCGCCGCTCCGCCCGCTCTCCTCGGCGAGGAACGCGTGGTCGGGATAACTGCGGCGCACGGTCGCGATGATCTCGGCCTCGGCGCGCCGGTCGACCTCGGTCACGAAGTCGTTGCGCCCCTTGGTGTCGATTTTCAGCGAGTCGAGCCGGCCGAGGCTCCGGATGATCGAGTCGCCGGCGCGGCGCGCGGCACGGATGCCTATGTTCAGCAGCGGATGCATGATCGGGCGGTAGAATAACAGAGCATGACCGACCTCGTTCGCATCGTCCTCGTCGAGCCGAGCCATCCCGGCAACGTCGGCTCCGTCGCGCGCGCGATGAAGACCATGGCGCTCTCGGACCTGGTGTTGGTGCGGCCGCGCGCGTTCCCGCACCCGGACGCGGTCGCGCTCGCGGCCGGCGCGGACGACGTGCTCGCCGCCGCGCGCGTCGTCGATTCGGTCGCGGACGCGGTCGCCGACTGCGCGTTCGTCGCCGGCACGACCTCCCGACCCCGCAACTTCAGCTGGGAGTTCGCGACGCCGCGGGAGACCGCGGCGCGCGTCGCGGCGCTGCCCGACGGGACCCGCGCGGCGTTGTTGTTCGGCTCCGAGCGCTTCGGGCTCGCGAACGAGGATCTCGCGCATTGCGCGTTGCTCGTGCGCATACCGGCGAATCCCGCGTATGCCTCGTTGAACCTCGCGATGTCGGTGCAGTTGCTGACCTACGAGCTGTTCGTCGCGCGCGAGCGGCCCGAGGGGAAGCGGCAGTGGGAGGCGCCGCCCGCGGAGGCGGCGGAACTCGAACACCTCTACGCGCACCTCGCGCAGGTGCTCGCCGAGGTCGAGTTCGCGGACCGTACCGGGTACCTGATGGAGCGGTTGCGCCGATTGTTCAACCGGACCGGCCTCGACAAGAACGAGATCAATCTGCTGCGCGGGATCCTGAGCGCGGTCTCGGGCAAGCGTCGGCGCGCGGGGGCGGGACGCGGCGAATGAGCCCGCCGGTCTATCTCGACCATGCGGCGACGACGCCGGTGGATCCGCGGGTCGCCGCGGCGATGGCCGAGTGCCTGACCGCGGACGGCGTGTTCGGCAATCCGGCCTCGGCCGGGCACGTCCACGGCGAGGCCGCATTCGAGCGCGTCGAGGCGGCGCGCGCCGCGGTCGCCGCCGCGGTCGGCGCGGATCCGCAGGAGGTCGTGTTCACCTCGGGAGCGACCGAGGCGGACAACCTCGCGATCTTCGGCGTCGCGGAGCACGCGCGGCCGCGCGGCCGGCACGTGGTCACGGCGCGCACCGAGCACAAGGCCGTGCTCGATCCCTGCCGCGAACTCGAGCGGCGTGGCTGGCAGGTCACCTACCTGGCGCCGGACGAGCGCGGCCGGGTCGCGCCCGATCGGCTGGCGGCCGCGCTGCGCGCCGATACGGTGCTGGTCTCGCTGATGCACGTGAACAACGAGATCGGCACCGTGCAGGACGTCGCCGCGTTCGCGGCGGTCTGCGAACGGCACGGCGGGGCGTGGCTGCACGTCGACGCGGCGCAGAGCGTCGGCAAAGTCGCGCTCGATTTCCACGCGAGCGGCGCCGCGCTGATGTCGCTGTCCGCGCACAAGAGCCATGGCCCGAAGGGCGTCGGCGCGCTGCTGCTGTCGCGGCGCCACGGCGTGCGGATCGAGCCGCGCCAGTTCGGCGGCGGTCAGGAGCGGGGTCTGCGCTCCGGGACCGTCGCGACCCACCAGGTGGTCGGCATGGCCGCGGCCTTCGCGCTCGCGGTCGCCGCGCGGCCGGCCGAGGCGATCCGGCTCGCCGCGTTGCGCGAGCGCTTGTGGCGCGGTCTCGAGGCCCACGGCGGCGCGCTGCGCAACGGGGCGCCGGAGGACACCGTGGCGGCGATCCTGAACGTGTCGTTCGCCGACGTCGAGGGCGAAAGCCTGCTCGCGGCGGTGGCGCCGCGGATCTCGGTGTCGACCGGGTCGGCGTGCACGTCCGCGAGCGGCGAACCCTCGTACGTGCTGCGCGCGCTCGGGCGCGACGAGCGGCTCGCGGAGGCGAGCCTGCGCTTCGGGCTCGGGCGCTCGACCTCGGCCGAGGACGTCGACGAGGCGATCGCCGCGGTCGGCGCGGCCTTGTCGCGCCTGCGGCGGATCGGTGGCGGATGCGCTATAGCGAGCTGACGCGGCAGTATTTCGAGCGAGCGCCGTGTGCCGGGACGCTCGCGGGGCCGGACGTCGTCTCGGGCGTCGCCGGCCGCCGGCCGCTCGGGACCTGGGTGCGCTTCGATCTGCGGATCGCGCCCGCCGCGGCGCGCGGGCCGCAGATCCTCGAGGCGCGCTTTCTCGCGTTCGGCTGTCCGCACACGATCGCGGTCGCCGCGTGGGTCGCCGAGCAGGCCGCCGGGCGCCCCGCGTCGGCCGAGTTGCCGCAACCGGTCGACGCACTGCGGCGGTCGTTCGAGGTCCCGGTGGAGAAACTCGGCCGCTTGCTGGTGGTCGAAGATGCATGGCGGGCTGCGACCGCCGCCGCCGCGAAGAAATGAGACGCATGCGGCGTGCGTCACGCCGCGGATCGTGTTATGTATCGCGCGGTCGGGATCACCGGGAGGCATCGAAGCGATGGCGATCGTTTTGACGGAGGCGGCGGCGGAACGGGTGCGGACGCATCTCGCGAAGCGCGGCAGCGGCGTCGGGCTGCGGCTCGGGGTCAAGAAGACCGGATGTTCGGGTTTCGCCTACGTCGTGAACTACGCCGATGCGGTCGGCGCCGACGATGCGGTGTTCGAGGTCGGCGGCGTCACGGTCGTCGTCGACCGCACGAGCTTGCCGATGCTCGACGGGACGGTCGTCGACTTCGTGAAGCAGGGGCTGAACGAGGCGTTCAAGTTCCACAACCCGAGGGCGAAGAGCGAGTGCGGCTGCGGCGAGAGCTTTAGCGTCTGAACCGCCGCGAGGCGCTTGCCAGCGGCGGGCGCCTCGCCGGTTTTTCCAATCAATACAGACACTTCGGTGTCCCGATCCATTGCTTGGACCGCTCGGGTCCGGTAGAATCCCGCGGCTTTGCCGGTCCCGCGGTGGGACCGCGATTTCCGCCCAACCGAAGTTCCCGAGGTCATTCATGTCCATCGAGCGTACCCTTTCGATCGTCAAGCCCGACGGCGTCTCCCGCAACCTGATCGGCGAGGTCTATCGCCGGTTCGAGGCGGCGGGCTTGCGGATCGTCGCCGCGCGCATGCTGCACCTGTCGCAGGCGCAAGCCGAGGCGTTCTACGGCGTGCATCGCGAGCGGCCGTTCTTCAAGGACCTGGTGCGCTTCATGACCTCGGGACCGGTGATGGTGCAGGTGCTGGAGGGCGAGGGCGCGATCGCCAGGAACCGCGACGTCATGGGGGCGACGGATCCGAAGAAGGCGGCGCCGGGCACGATCCGCGCCGACCTCGCGAGCACGATCGACGAGAACGTCGTGCACGGCTCGGATGCCGCCGACACCGCGGCGCGCGAGATCGCGTTCTTCTTCAGCGAGACCGAGATCTGTCCGCGAACCCGCTGACCGCGGGGTCGCGCAGGAGCGCTACGAGATGTCCGCCTCGGTCGACGATCGCGTGAACCTCCTCGGCCTGCCGCGGGCCGAGCTCGAGGCGTTCGTCGCCGCGCGCTTCGGCGCGAAGCCGTTCCGTGCGCGGCAGCTGTTGCAATGGATCCACCGTCGCGGCGCGTCGAGCTTCCAGGAGATGACCGACCTCGCCAAGGGGTTTCGAGCCGAACTCGAGGCCGTGGCGACGATCGCGGTCCCGCAGATCGTCGCGTCCCAGTCCTCGAGCGACGGCACGCGCAAGTGGCTGCTGCGGATGGACGCGAGCCAGGGGATCGAGACCGTGTTCATCCCGGAGCCCGACCGCGGGACGCTGTGCATCTCGAGCCAGGTCGGTTGCGCGATGGACTGCGGCTTCTGCGCGACCGCGCGCCAGGGGTTCAATCGCAACCTGAGCGCCGCGGAGATCGTCGGCCAGGTGTGGCTCGCGCGGCGCGAACTCGCCGCGGCCGCCGCCGCCGGCGAGACGCCGCGCTCGATCACCAACGTGGTGTTCATGGGGATGGGCGAGCCGCTCGCGAACTACCGCAACGTGCTGCCGGCGACGCGGATCCTGCTCGACGACCTGGCCTACGATCTGTCGCGCCGCCGGGTCACGCTCAGCACCTCGGGTCTCGTGCCGCAGATCCATCGGCTCGCCGAGGACTGCAACGTCGCGCTCGCGGTGAGCCTGCACGCGCCGAACGATGCGCTGCGCGACCAGCTGGTGCCGATCAACCGCAAGCATCCGATCGCCGAGCTGCTCGCGGCGTGCTGGCACTACCTGGAGCGCCAGAACGGGCGCAGCGTGACGTTCGAGTACGTGATGCTGGATGGGGTGAACGACCAGCCGGAGCACGCGCGGCAGCTCGCGCGGCTGCTGCGCGGGCGGCCCGCGAAGCTCAACCTGATCCCGTTCAACCCCTTCGTCGGCACGCAGTTCGTTCGTTCGCCGGACGCGGCGATCCTCGCGTTTCGGGATATATTGAACGACATGGGAGTGATCGCGACGATACGGCGGACCCGCGGCGGCGACATCGACGCGGCCTGCGGCCAGCTGGCGGGCCGCGTCCAGGATCGCGTCGTGGTGCGGCTCGGCACGAAGCTCGCGCGAGCGCCCGCGGAGGCGCGGCCGTGAACGCGCGGCGAGCGAGGCTCGCGGCCACCGTGCTCGCCGCGGGGCTCGCGCTCGGGGGTTGCGCGTCGACCGGCGGCGACCTCGCGCCGGGCGCCAATCCGAAGCAGGCGGCGATCGACAACGTGCAGCTCTCGATCGCCTATCTCAAGCTCGGCAAGCTCGCGGTCGCACGGCACTTCATCGAGCGCGCGATGCACGAGGATTCGAGCAGCGCCGTCGTCCAGGCGACCGCCGGCGTCGTCTATGAGCGGCTCGGCGAGGATTCGAAGGCGCGGCGCGCGTACCGCGAGGCCGCGCGCCTCGGGCACGACGACCCGGACGTGATGAACACCTACGGCGGTTACCTGTGCCGCACCCACCATTACGCCGCGGGCGAGAAGGTGTTTCGCGAGGTGATCGCGAACCCGCTGTACCAGACGCCGGAGGTCGCGATGGTGAACGCCGGCGTGTGCCTCGAGGGCGCCGGCAACGATGCGGGTGCGGCGAACTACTTCCAGCGCGCGCTGGTCGTGCGACCGAACATGCCCGAGGCGCTGCTCGAATCCGCGGATCTCGCGATGAAGCGCCACGATCCGGCGCAGGCGGCGAAGATCGTCCGCCAGGATCTCGCGGTCAACCCGCCGAGCGCGCCGGTGCTGTGGCTCGGCGTGCGCGCGGAGCGCGCGCTGCAACACGCGAACGCGGCCGACGCCTACGCCAGTGAGCTCGAACGCCAATTCCCCACGTCGACCGAAGCGCGGATGCTGAAAGCCGGCGTCGATCCATGAGCGACGCCGTGGACCTTCCCGAGCGCCTGCGCGCGGAGCGGGAGCGCCGAGGACTCAGCGTGCAGCAGGCCGCCGACGACCTGCGGCTCGATCCGCGGGTCATCGCGGCGCTCGAGAGCGGCGAGTTCGCGAACGTGGGCGCGCCGGTCTACGCGAAGGGGCACCTGAAGAAATACGCGGCCCTGCTCGGGATACCGAGCGCGGACGTCGCCGCGATGATCGGCCAGCTGGACGTGCCGGTGCCGGAGCAGGTGAACGCGGACATGGCGACCCGGATCGCCGCCGGTGCCCGGTTCGGCGGGCGCTCCTCGAAACGTCCGGCGGTCGGCGTCGCGTTGCTCGCGGTGCTGATCGCGGGCGTCCTGTGGTGGAAGCCGTGGCGCTGGGGCGCCGGCGAACGGGCGATCCCCGCCGTGTCCCCGGTGGCGGCCGACGCGAACCCGGCGCGGCCGGCGGCGGAGCGATCGCCGGCCGCGAGCGGGACGAGCGCCCCGGGACCCGCGGCCGAACCGCCCGCGCCGCAGGCGACCGCC
>JAJYFF010000027.1 GCA_021785405.1 Pseudomonadota bacterium
CGTTGAACTCGACCGCGCGCGTCGTCGTCGCCGGATCGACCGCGGGTCCGACGTTGCCCTCGCGCGACCGGGTCGCGCCGTCCGGCGCGCGGACCGCGAAGGTCTCGTCGACGGTGCCGTGGTAGCAATAACTGTGCACGATCACCGGCCGACGGCCGGTGATCTGCCGCGCGAGCCGCAGCGCCGTGCGGTTCGCGTCGGTCGCGGACAGCGTGAACTGCCAGTAGCGCATCCCGAAGCGGCGCGCGAGCTCCTCCGCCGCGCCGACGCTGTCCTCGGTCGGCAGCATCATCGTCGTGCCGCGGCCGAGCTGCGCGCGGACCGCCTCGACCATCGCGGCCGGGCTGTGCCCGCCCATCGCGCCGGTGTCCCCGAGACACAGATCCACGTACGCGTGGCCGTCGACGTCGACGATCCGTGAGCCGGTCGCGCTCGCCGCGTACACCGGGAATCCACCCGGCCAGCGCGCCATCCACGGCATCGGCACGCCGCCCAGCATCGACTCGCGGGCCCGCTCGTGCAGGGCGCGCGATCGGGGATGCGCGTGGGCGAACGCCGCCGCCTCGCGCGCCTGCAGCCGCGACAACCGTTCGCGATCGATCGACCGCACCGTTCCTAAGGTATTCGCCGATGAATTCACCCCGAGCTCCCCGCCGATGATCCCGATCCCTCGCGGCCTTGACGGCGTCGGCGTTTCGCCGAAGAATCGCGGCGTTGACAGCACCCTGCGCCGCGACTACAGTCCGTCGAAAACTAGAATAGATGTCGCGGATCGATAAAACAACGGATTTCGTTGACGAAAACACCGGAGACAACGATTTCAGTCGTTCCCACCTCGCCGAAACGACGCGCGCGAACACGCCGCGGGCACGCCGACGCGCTCGACGCGATCGACGCCGCGATCGTCCGCGAGCTGCAGCAGGACGGTCGGATGGCGTACGGCAAGCTGGGCGCCCGCGTGGGACTCTCGGAAGCCGCGGCGCGCCAGCGCGTGCAACGGCTGCTCGCCCGCGGGGTGATGCAGATCGCGGCGGTCACGGATCCGGTACGCCTCGGCTCGAAGTCGATGGCGCTGGTCGGGATCAAGGCGCGCGGCGATTCGCGCAAGATCGCGAAGGCGGTCGGCGCGCTGCCGGAGTCGATCTACGTCGTCGCGACCGCCGGGCCGTATGACGTGATCGCGGAACTCGTCTGCGAGAACCACGAGCACCTGCTGCGCGTGAGCAACGAGAGGATCCGGACGCTGCGCGGCGTCGCCGACGCCGTGATCTTGATGTATCTCGGCACCTACAAGCACGTGTTCACCTATTCGGTCAGTTAAATTGAGGATGCGGACCATGAACCATCACCGTCTCGATTGGGCCCGCGCGCGCCGCGTCGGGGTCGCAGCGGGCGTCTCTGGCGTGCTGACGATCGGTCTCGCCGCGGCCCAAACGAACGACGCGACGACGTCCTCGGCGCAGGCCGGGGATCAACTGCAACAGGTCGTCGTCACGGCCGAGCGGCGCACCGAGCGCCTGATGGACGTCCCGATGAGCGTGACCGCCTTCGGGCGGCAGGCGCTCCAACAGCAGCAGCTGCACACGATCGACGATCTCGCGCGCGTCGCACCGGGCATCACGTTCCAACGCAACGGCACGAGCGTCTCCGGCAACTACAACGACGAGGATTCCGACATCTCGATTCGCGGCGTCGACTCGAGCGCCGGCGCCTCGACCACCGGGATCTACGTCGACGACACCCCGATCCAGGGGCGTCATTTGAATTTCGGCACGGTGATGCCGTATCCGCAGCTGTTCGACCTGGAACGGGTCGAGGTGCTGAAGGGGCCGCAGGGCACGCTGTTCGGCGCCGGTTCCGAGGGCGGCACGGTGCGGTTCATCACGCCGGATCCCGGCTTGCACCGTTACTCGGGATTCGCGCGCGCCGATTTCGGCGAGATCGACGGTGGCGGCAACGACTACGCGGCCGGCGCCGCGTTCGGCGGACCGATCATCGACGGCAAGCTCGGATTCCGCGTCAGTGCGTCGATCCGGCACGACGGCGGCTGGGTCAATCGCGTGAGTTACGCGCCGCCGCCCAGCACGCTGGTCAATTGCACGCCCTGCTACGGCACCGCGCCCGCGACCGTGTACACCGGCTCGCCGACGATCACCGGCGTGACCGAGGCGAACGCGAACTGGCAGGACTCGGCGACGTTCCGCGCCGCGCTCAAGTGGCAGCCGAACGACAACTTCTCGATCATGCCGTCGTTCTACGTGCAGACGCTGCACATCAACGACACCGCGGTCTATTGGCGCAACCTGTCGGTCCCCTCGCGCAACGACTACAACAACGGCAACCTGCAGCGCAATCCGAGCACGGACCCTTGGTACATCGGCGCGGTCAAGGTCGAGTGGAGCCTGCCGGGCGTGCAGTTCACGTCGAACACCTCGTACTTCTCGCGCGCCCAGCATTCGATCTCGGATTATTCGCAATGGGCGCCGACGGTGTTCATGTACAACCAGTACACCGCGCCGAACGACTTCAGCAGCGCGTACTTCACCGATCGGCAGGACAATTTCACGCAGGAGTGGCGCGCGAGCTCGACGGATGACTCGAGCCGCCTGCAGTGGACCGCCGGCCTGTATTACGCGCATGTGCACGAGAATTCGACCGAGCACATCGTCAGCGCCGACATCAGCCCGGCGGATCCGGCCAACGCCTATCATCAGCCGCAATTCTCGATGATCGACAAGCAGGCCGCGGTCTACGGCGAGCTGTCCTACAAGATCACCCCGAAGATCAAGGCGACCGCGGGACTGCGCTATTCGCACCTCACCTACACCGGCGTGATCAACGAAAGCGGCGCGCTGATCGTGGGAACGGGGATCAGCAGCACGAACACCGGCAGCGACAACCCGGTCACGCCGCGCGTCGTGATCAACTACCAGCCGACCCGCAACAGCCTCTACTACGTGAGCGCCGCGAAAGGGTTCCGACCGGGCGGCATCAACGCGGCCCTGCCGCAGAACTGCTCGTTCGGACTGCCGCAGCAACCGCCGTCGTACGCATCCGACTCGTTGTGGCAATACGAGCTCGGCTCGAAGAACACGCTGTTCCGCAACCGGCTCGAGATCAGCGCGTCGATCTACTACCTCAAGTGGAACAACATCCAGCAGTTCGTCTACCTGACCTGCGGCCTCGGATTCGATTACAACCTGGGATCGGTGACGGGCAAGGGCGGCGACGTCGAGATCAACTGGCGGCCGACGGAGGATCTGACGGTCGGCGTGACGGGCGCCTATACGGACTCGGCGTTCACGACCAACGTGTCGCTCGCCGGCGTCTATCCGTTGGTGACCGCGGGGGACCATCTGCCGAGCGCGCCGTGGAACGTCGAGGCGAACCTGAACTACGAGTGGCACGCGCTGCCGCACCGACCCTACGTGCGCGCGGAATACCAGTTCTCGACCGCGCAGAACTCGCTGCAGCCGTATCAGGACCCGGCCAACGCGCCGAACGACGATCCGACGCTGCCGGGCTTGCCGACGGTCAGCGTGCTGAATCTGCGCGCGGGGATGTATTTCGGCGGTTGGGACGTGATGCTGTGGGTCCACAATCTGACGAACTTCCACAGTCCGCTGTTCCTCGCCCGCGACTTGGCGACGACGCCGCTGAACGGCTTCCCGCCGAATTTCGATACGAACTATTTCGCCCGCGGTTACCCGCCGCGAACCTACGGCTTGACCGCATCGTACCGGTTCTGATGCCGGGCCACCCCGGGGGCGTCGCGTGACCGGCGCCGCGCGCTTCGATGCGCTGGTCACCGGCGCCGGGTCGGCGACCGGCATCGGCTTCGCGATCGCCGAACGGCTCGCGGCCACGGGGATGCGCGTCGCCCTCAGCAGCACGACCGCGCGCGCCCACGAGCGCGCGGCCGAGCTGCGCGAGCGCGGTCACACGGCGCATGCCGTGATCGCGGACTTGACCGAGCTCGCGGCGGCGCGCGCGCTCGCCGCCGAGATCGGGCCGGTCTCGGTCCTCGTGAACAACGCGGGGATGGGATCGATCGGCGAGCCCGCCGTCAGCAAGGCGTTCGTCGACTTCGACGAGAGCGAGTGGGACCGGATGATCGCGGTGACGCTGAAGACGGCGTTCACGGCGACTCGCGCGTTCCTGCCGGCGATGATCGCGGCGCGCTACGGCCGCGTCGTGAACGTGGCGTCGGTCACCGGTCCTTACGTCGCGATCGCGGGCTCCTCGGCCTACGGGGCCGCGAAGGCCGGCATGGTCGGCTTGACCCGCGCGCTCGCGCTCGAGGTCGGCCCATACGGCGTCACGGTGAACGCGGTCGCTCCCGGCTGGATCGCGACCGCCTCCTCCAGCGCGGCCGAACTCGCCGCTGGGGCGCAGACGCCCGTCGGCCGGCCCGGCACGCCCACCGAGGTCGCGCACGCGGTCGCGTTCCTCGCGTCGGCCGGCGCGAGCTACGTCAACGGCGAGACGCTCGTCGTCGACGGCGGCAACATCCTCCAGGAAGCCAAGGGCCGCTCGCCGGATCGCGGTTGAGCCGCGCAGCGGACGAACGATGCAACCGACGGTACTCATCACGGGCGGCGCGAGCGGGATGGGTCTCGCGGCGGCGCGGCGCTTCCGCGACGGCGGGCACCGCGTCGTGATCGGCGATCGCGACCGCACCGCGCTCGACGCGGCGGTCGCGACGCTCGGTGCCGGACCCGATCTGCTCGGCGTCGCGACCGACGTCGCGGTCCCGAACGCCTGCGAGGATCTGGTCGAACGGGCGGTCGCGGCGTTCGGCCGTCTCGACGGCGTCGTGAATTGCGCCGGTGTCTGGCTCGAGGGGCCGGCCGAGCAGGTGAGCGAGGCCGATTTCGATCGCGTGCTCGCGGTGAACCTGAAAGGCACGTTCTTCGTGTGCCGGTACGCGATCCCGCATCTCGTGCGCACCGGCGGCTCGATCGTGAACGTGGCCTCGGACGCCGGGCTCGTCGGCAATGCGGGTGCGAGCGTCTACAGCGCGTCGAAGGGCGGCGTCGTGCTGCTGTCGCGCGCGCTCGCGCTCGAGCTCGCGCCGCGCGGCGTGCGCGTGAATGCGGTGTGCCCCTGCGACGTCGCGACGCCGATGGTCGAATTCCAGGCGGCGACCTACGGCGGCGGCGACCCCGGGCGCTACAAGGCGAGCCTGCTCGCGCGCTATCCGCAGAAGGAGCGCGCGCGGTTCGCGACCGCCGAGGAGATCGCCGAGTTCATCCATTATCTCGCGTCGGCGAAGGCCGCGCCGATCACCGGAGCGGCGCTGCCGATCGACTTTGGACTGACCGCGGGCTATTGACCCGTGGACGCGGACCGTTTCCGACAGGAGTGACTCCACGATGCACGCGACCGGCCTCGTCTCCCACGAACGATATTTCTGGCACGACCCGGGCAGCGGCGCCGGATTCAGCACGTCCAGCGACTACGTCGAGCCGGATCCGCATCCCGAGAGTCCGTCGACCAAGCGCCGGATGCTCTCCTTGCTCACGGTCAGCGGACTCACCGATCGGCTCGTGCCGATCGCGCCACGGCTCGCGACGATCGCGGAACTGCGCGCCTACCACACCGAACGTCACGTCGAGCACGTGCGCACGCTCTCCGCGGGCGGCGGCGGCACGATCGGCGACAGCGCGACGATCGGTCACGGCAGCTTCGACATCGCGCGCCTCGCGGCGGGTGGATGCATCGAGGCCGTCGACGCGGTGATCGGCGGCAAGGTCAGCAACGCCTACGCGCTGGTGCGGCCGCCGGGGCACCACGCCGAGCCCGACCGCGGCCGCGGCTACTGCGTGTTCGGCAACGCGGTGATCGCGGTCAAGCACGCCCAGCGAGTGCACCGTTTGAACCGCATCGCGGTCGTCGACTGGGACGTGCACCACGGCAACGGCACCGAACTCGCGTTCCTCGAGGATCCGTCCGTGCTCACGATCTCGGTGCACCAGGACCGCTGCTACCCGCTGGACTCGGGATTCCTGAACGTCGTCGGGAGCGGGCGGGCCGCGCACACGAACCTGAACGTCCCGCTGCCACCCGGCAGCGGCCACGGCGCCTACGTCGCGGCGTTCGAGCGCGCGGTGATCCCGGCCTTGCAGCGGTTCCGCCCGGAGCTCATCGTGATCTGCTCGGGGCTCGACGCGAACATGATGGATCCGATCGGCCGGATGCTCGCGACCAGCGAAACCTACCGGACGCTCGCGAAACAGGTGATGGCCGCGGCCGATGCGCTGTGCGGGGGGCGCCTCGTCGCGCTGCATGAAGGGGGCTACTCGAACGCGTACGTGCCGTTCTGCGGGCTCGCCGTCGTCGAGGAATTCGCGCATCACCGCACGCCGGCGACGGACCCGTATCTCGAGGAGTTCATGGCGATGGCCGGCCACGATCTGCTGCCGCACCAAGCGGCCGTGATCGATGCGGCGGCGGCGCTCGCCGAGCGCGTGCCGCGTCTCAGCTGAAGCGCAGCGCGTCGAAGCGCGCGGCGTCCGCGTGACCCAGGGCTTTCTGGGCGCGGATCTCCTCGACCAGTTCGAGCGCGCTCTTCTCGCAGGGCGGCAGTTCGGCGCGGCTGATCGCGAGCGGCGTCACCCGATCGCCCCAGCGCAGCAGATGGGCCGAGAGCGTCAGTCCGCCGCCGAAGGCGGGCATCAACACGAGACCGCCGGCCGGCACGCGGCCTTCCTCGAGCGCCTCGACGAGCGCAATGGGCGCGGTCGCGGAACTCATGTTGCCGTACTTCTGCACCGTCAAATGCAGCCTCGCGGGATCGGCGCCGATGCGCTTCGCGACCGCTTCGATGATCCGCAAATTCGCCTGGTGGGGAACGATCAGGTCGACGTCCTCGATCCGGATCCCCGCCCGCCCGATCACCTCGAGGCTCGCCTCGACCATCCCGTGGGTCGCCTTGCGAAAGATCTCCTGGCCGTCGAAATCCCAGCGCGTCTGACCGAATTGCACGCCGAGGTTGGCGTACATCGTGCCCATCCCGCGGACCCGCAAGATATCGCGGGATTCCGCGTAGCACTGCAGCTTTTCCGCGATCACGCCCACCTCGTCCGTGCTCTCCTGCAGCACCGCCGCGGCGGCGCCGTCGCCGAACAACACCGCGACGTTGCGGTTGTTCCAATCCATGTAGCGCGAGATCAGCTCGACCCCGATCACCAGCGCGGTCCTCGCCGTGCCCGCGCGGATCATCGCCGTGCCGATCGACAATCCGTACATGAAGCTCGTGCAGGCGGTGTTGACGTCGAACGCCGCCGCATGCGTCGCGCCGATGCGCCGTTGGACGGCGGAGGCACTGTTCGGAACCGCCTCGTCGTTGCTGCAGCTCCCGTAGATCACGAGGTCGATGTCCTCACCGCGCAACCCGGCGCACGCGATCGCGCGTTCGGCGGCGACGGTCGCGAGCTCGATGCCCGGCACGTGGGAGATCCGCCGCTCCTTCATGCCGGTGCGCGTCGCGATCCACTCGTCGTCGGTCGCGAGGAACGTCGACAGATCCTGGTTGGTCAACACCGCCGGCGGCAGGCACTTCCCCCAACCGACGACCGCGGCATGGCGCATGGGCTGGCTAACGCAGCGTCGAGCAGTTGTCCGGCGCAGGACGACCCGCGAAGCGATCGCGAATCCACTGGAGCTGGTACGGCGTCGACTTGTCCATCAAGGGATCGTGGTCGAGACCGGGAAAGATCTTGAACTCCAGCCGATAGCCGAACCGACACGCCCGCTTGACGATCGGTTCGATCGACGCCGGCGGTACCGACACGTCCGCGCCGCCGGCGAGCACCAGCAGCGGGCGATTCACGTGGGGCCGCACGCGCACGGTCTCGGCCGCCCAGCGCCGCACCCAGCGGTTGTGCTGCCACCCCTTCCGCAACACCGACGAGGCGTTCTGGCCCTGCAGCTCGCTGACTTCCGTCGCGTAGCCGTAGTCCCAGCAGCCCTTCGTCGTGAACATCCCGTAATGGGCCAGGCCTTGCGGGGTCAGCATGTCCTCGACGCGAAACCGCGGGAAGCGCGCCTTGATCCCGTAGGCCAGGAACACCGCGTAGAACGAGTCGGCGTGACTCGTCGACATGTAATGCATCAGCCAGGGCATGTTCACGGTCCCGGCGACCGCCACCGCACCGAGGTAGTTCGGGTCCTTCAAGCTCGCCTCTTGCTGGGCGACGAACCACGCCGCGCCGCCGCCTTCGGAGTGACCGTCGACGACCCAGCGCGGCGACAGATCCGCGACCGCGTGGTGGGCGGCGGTGACGGCGTTGATCACGTCGTTCGCCTGCGGGAGCGGGTCGAGGTATTGATGCGGGCTCGCGGTCCCGAGGCCGGCGTAATCCGGCGCGATCACCGCGAAGCCCGCCTCGACCATCGGGAACAAGCCTTCCGTCCCGTAATAGACGTCCTTCATCATCGACGGCGCGCAAATCCGCGCGACGCCGCTGGTGCCGTGCGCCCAGGCGATGACCGGCCAGCCGCCCGTCGGCGCCTTGCCCGCCGGGATCAGCACGACGCCGGAGGCGGCGACGTCCCGACCCGTCGCGTCACGCGAGTGATAGAGGATCCGGACCGCCCCGACGCCTTTCGGCAGCGCATAGTCGGTGACGACTGCCGATCGGATCAGTTGCCCCGCCGCACCGTGCGGCAGCGGCGCGATCGTGTAGAACGGGGTCGGCGGCATCCGATCGGCTTTCTCGGCCGCCAGCGCCGCCGCCGGCGTCGTCGGGACGTCGTCGGCTCGCGTCGCGACCAGACCGCAGGGCACCGCGATCGCCAGCGCGACCAGGACCGGGAAGGCGCGGGCGCGCCGGTGACGACGACGAACCTCGGGGCCGCTCAAGTTCTGAACCATCGGAAACCTCCCAGGGATCGTAGGTCACGCCGACCGTGCCCTCGGCCGGCGGCTTTTTCTCGAGTCTACGTCCGCACGAATTGCACCGCAACGAGGCCCGGTGTCGGCCGACGCGCGTCCGGTCCGAGCGTGGCGCTCTGCGATTCGCGCGACGCCATAAGGGGAAACCACAGTCCCGGCGGGGACACGGGGTCAGGTAGCGTGGGACCGATGTGCCTGGCGATCCCCATGCGGGTCTTGCGCGCCGGCACCGGGATCGCCCGGTGCGTGGATCGGCACGGCGTCGTGGCCGACATCGACCTCGCGCTGGTGGGGCCGGTCGACGCGGACGCGTGGCTGCTCACGTTCCAGCGCACCGCGCGCGAGATCGTCGATGCCGAACGGGCCGCACAGATCGACCGCGCGCTGGGGGCGCTGGAGGCCGCGCTGCGCGGCGAGCCGGGAGCGCTCGATGCGGCGTTTCCCGACCTGGTCGGCCGGGAGCCCACGTTGCCCGATTTCCTGCGGTGACGGTCGGCACGATGCACGAAATGAGCCTGTGCCAGAGCATCGCCGAACTGATCGAGGCGGCGGCGATCCGCGAACGTTTCCAGCGTGTGCGCACCGTGACCCTCGAGATCGGACGGCTCGCCGCAGTCGAGCCCGAGGCGCTCGAGTTCTGCTTCGATGCGGCGATGCGCGGCGGCTGCGCCGAGGGAGCGCGGCTCGAGATCGTCGCGACCGACGGGCGTGCATGGTGTCTCGGGTGCAGCCGTGAAATACTCCTCTCGCGACCTCTCGATCCCTGCCCGCACTGCGGCAGCGGCCAGGTGCAGGTGACCGGCGGCACGCAGATGAGGATCAAGGAACTCGAGGTGGAGTAAGGACGATGTGTACCACCTGCGGCTGCGGCAACGGACGCGACGATCCCGAGCACCGGCATGCGGCGAACCCGCTCGCGCCGTGGTCCGCGCCGGCGCCGCTCGATCAAGGGACGCGGCTCGTCTCGCTGGAGGTGGACGTCCTCGAGAAGAACGATCGCTACGCGGCGGCCAATCGAACCGCGTTCGCCGCGCAGGCGATCCAGGCGATCAATGTGATGTCGAGCCCCGGCTCCGGCAAGACCTCGCTCCTCGTGCGCACGATCGAGGCGATGCGCGGCGCGCGGCCTGCGGCGGTGATCGAGGGCGATCAGGAAACCGCTCGCGACGCCGAGCGGATTCGCGCGACCGGCGCGCCGGCGACGCAGATCAACACCGGCAAGGGCTGCCACCTCGACGCGCAGGCGGTCGGTCGCGCGTTCGCGACGCTCGCGCCCGCCGCGGGGAGCGTGCTGTTCATCGAGAACGTCGGCAATCTGGTCTGCCCCGCCGCCTTCGATCTCGGCGAAGCGGCGAAGGTGGTCGTGCTGTCCGTCACCGAAGGCGAGGACAAGCCGCTGAAGTACCCCGAGATGTTCCGGGTCGCCTCGCTCCTGCTGCTGAACAAGGCGGATCTCCTGCCCTACGTCGACTTCGACGTCGAGTTCGCGTTGCAGTGCGCGCGCCGGGTGAACCCGGGATTGCCGGCGATCCTGACCTCGGCGAAAACCGGCGTGGGCATCGACGAGTGGCTCGACTGGATCGAGCGCGGCCGGACGCCGCGAGTCGCCGTGGCGCGGTGAGCCGCGCGAGGCACATCCGCGTCGGCGGAATCGTGCAGGGCGTCGGGTTCCGCCCGTTCGTGTGGCGACTCGCGCAGGAACTCGACTTGCGCGGCTGGGTCCGCAACGATTCCGAAGGCGTCGAGATCACCGCCGAGGGCCCCGCGGCGCGTCTCGACGCGCTGCTCGCGCGGATCGCGAGCGACGCGCCGCCGCGCGCGCGGATCGATTCGATCACCGCCCAGGAGGTGCGCCCCGCGGGCCATGCGGGTTTCGCGATCGCGGCGAGCGTGGCCTCGCGCTGCGCCACCGCGATCGGCCCCGACACCGCGACCTGCCCCGCCTGCCTCGGGGAACTCTTCGATCCGCGCAATCGCCGCTGGCGCCACCCGTTCATCACCTGCACGCAATGCGGACCGCGCTACACGATCGCGGTCGGCCTGCCGTACGACCGCTCGCGCACCAGCATGGCCCCATTCGCGATGTGTGCCGACTGCGCCCGCGAGTACCGCGACCCGGCGGATCGCCGTTTCCACGCCGAGCCGATCGCCTGTCCGCATTGCGGCCCGCGACTGCGGTTCCTCGACCGCGACGGCGCCGCAATCGACGCCGGCGTCGACCCGATCGCGCGCACCCTGGCACGACTGCGCGCGGGCGAGATCGTCGCGATCAAGGGCCTCGGCGGCTATCACCTCGCCTGCGATGCCCGCAATCCGCGGGCGGTCGCCGCGTTGCGCGAACGCAAGGCACGCGATGCGAAGCCGTTCGCGCTGATGGTCGCGAACTCCGCCTCGCTCGCCGGGATCGCACGCGCGGACCCCGCGGGCCGGCGCTGGCTCGAATCCGCGGAACGCCCGATCGTGCTGCTGCCGAAGGATCCGGCCGCGGACGGCGTGCTCGCGGGGATCGCCGAGGGACTCGACCACCTCGGTGTGATGCTGCCCGCCACGCCGATCCACTGGCTGCTGTTCCACGAGGCCGCCGGACGACCCCCAGGCACCGCATGGCTCGCCGCACCGGCGCGCGACGTGTGGGTGATGACCAGCGCGAACCCCGGTGGCGAGCCGCTGGTGATCGGCGACGACGAGGCGTTGCAGCGCCTCGCGGGGATCGCGGACGGGTACTTGCAGCATGACCGGGCGATCGCGGTGCGTTGCGACGATTCGGTGCGATTCGGCGACGCAGCGCCGCGGTTCCTGCGCCGTGCTCGCGGGTACACGCCCCAGGCGATCCGCCTGCCCGCGGCCGGACCGCCGGTGCTCGCGCTCGGCGCCGGCATGAAGGCGACCGTGTGCGTGACCCGCGGCGACGAGGCGTTCCTGTCGCAGCACGTCGGCGATCTCGACGACGCCGCATCGATCGCGTTCCTCGAGGAATGCGCGCGACATCTGTGCGCGTTGCTCGAGGTGCAACCGCAGTGGGTCGCGCACGACCTGCACCCGGACTTCCCGTCGACGCGTCTCGCGCTGCAATTCGCGGCGGATCGCGGTGCGACCGCGGTCGCGGTCGCTCATCACCATGCGCACGTCGCGGCGGTCGCCGCCGAGCATCGACGATCCGAACCGCTGCTCGGACTCGCGCTCGACGGGGTCGGGCTCGGTCCGGACGGCGAGGCCTGGGGCGGCGAGTTGCTCGACGTGACCGGCACGACCTGCCGGCGTCTGGGGCATCTGGCGACCTTGCCGCTGCCGGGCGGCGACCGTGCCGCCCGGGAGCCCTGGCGCGTCGCGGCCGGGGCCTTGCACCAGCTCGGTCGCGGCGCCGAGATCCCGGCACGCTTCGCGCGCCAGCGCGCCGCGCGCGGGGTCGGCGAACTGCTCGAGCGCGACCTGCGCTGCCCGGCGACCTCGAGCGCGGGACGGTGGTTCGATGCGGCCGCGGCCTTGCTCGGCGTCGCCGAGACCGCCCGCTACGAGGCGGAACCCGCGATGCGGCTGGAGACGCTCGCGCGCCAGCACGGCACGGTGCCGCCGGCGCCGCTGTGGCGGATCGACCCGCCGGGCCGGCTCGATCTGCTGCCGCTGCTCGAGACGCTCGCCGATTGGCGCGGCACGCCGGCACACGGCGCCGCGCTGTTCCATGCGACGCTGGCCGCGGCGCTGTGTGCGCTCGCGACCGACGCGGCGGCCGTGCACGGCCGCGACACGATCGCCTTGTGCGGCGGGTGCCTGTGCAACGGACTGCTGCGCGATGCGCTCTCGGTGGGACTCGCGGCGGCCGGGCTGCAGGTGTTGCACGCGGAACGGGTGCCGCCGAACGACGGCGCGATCAGCCTCGGACAAGCGTGGGTGGCACTCGCCACCGGAAGGAGTTGAGCCATGTGTCTCGCGATTCCAGCGCGCATCGTCGCGCGGCCCGAACCCGACCGCGCGGTCGTCGAGTTGGGCGGGGTCCGCAAGGACATCTCGCTCGCACTCGTCGATAACGTCGACGTCGGCGATTACGTGATCGTCCACGTCGGCTACGCGCTGCAGCGCCTCGACACCGCGGAGGCCGAACGCACGCTCGCGGCGCTCGCCGCGATCGGCGCCGAGGCGCTGGAGGCGTCCCCGTGAAGTACGTCGACGAATTCCGCGACGGCGAGCTCGCGCGCGGGCTCGCCGTCGCGATCGCGCGCGATGCGGATCACCGCGAGCGCTATCGCTTCATGGAGTTCTGCGGCGGCCACACCCACGCGATCTCCCGCTACGGCCTCGTCGATCTGTTGCCCGGGCGGATCCAGATGATCCACGGTCCGGGCTGCCCGGTGTGCGTGCTGCCGATCGGCCGGATCGACCAGGCGATCCGGCTCGCCCGCGAGCATCGGGTGATCCTCGCGACCTACGCCGACACGATGCGCGTGCCCGCCTCGGACCGGCTCACGCTGCTGCGCGCCAAGGCCCTCGGCGCGGACGTCCGAATGATCTACTCGACCGAGGATGCGCTCGCGATCGCCCGCGCGAATCCACGGCGCGAGGTCGTGTTCCTCGCGATCGGCTTCGAGACGACGACGCCGCCGACCGCGGTCGCGGTGCTGCGCGCCGCGGAAGCATCGCTCGGCAATTTCAGCATCCTGTGCAACCACGTGCTCACGCCGGCCGCGATGCACGCGATCCTCGACGCGCCGCAAGGCGTTGCGATCGACGGCTTCGTCGGCCCGGCGCACGTGTCGACGGTGATCGGCAGCGCCCCGTACGAGCCCTTCGCGCTCGACTACGGCAAGCCGGTCGTGATCGCCGGCTTCGAGCCGCTCGACCTGCTGCGGGCGATTCATCTGCTGGTCCGGCAGGTGAACGAGGGACGCGCCGCCGTCGAGAACGAGTTCACGCGCGCGGTCACGCGCGAGGGCAACCGGCGCGCGCAGACACTCGTCGACCGGGTGTTCGAGCGGCGCGCCGCGTTCGAGTGGCGCGGGCTCGGAACGATCCCGGCGAGCGCGCTGCAATTGCGCGCGGAATTCGCATCGTTCGACGCGGAACGGCGCTTCGCGGTGCCGTACGTGCCGGTGCCGGACAACAAGGCCTGTGCGTGCGGGGAGATACTGCGCGGCGAGAAGCGGCCCGAGGAGTGCCGGATCTTCGGGACCGCGTGCACGCCCGAGAGCCCGATCGGTTCGTGCATGGTGTCCTCGGAAGGCGCTTGCGCCGCGCATTACACCTACGGGCGGTTCCGCGGAGCGGCGGCGTGAGCGCGCCGCACGCCCGGCCGCTCGATCTCAAGCACGGGCTCGTCGATCTCACGCACGGCTCCGGCGGACGGGCAATGGCCCAATTGATCCGCGAATTGTTCGTGCGCGAGCTCGCGAACGAGTACCTCGCGCAGGGCGACGACGGCGCGCGGCTCGACCACGCCGCGGGCCGGCTGGTGGTCGCGACCGACGCGCACGTCGTCTCGCCGTTGTTCTTTCCGGGCGGCGACATCGGCTGCTTGTCGGTCCACGGCACGATCAACGACGTCGCCGTGATGGGCGCACGGCCGCTCTATCTCGCGGCGAGTTTCGTGCTCGAAGAAGGCTTCCCGCTCGCCGAGCTCGCGAGGATCGTCGCCTCGATGGGCCGCGCGTCGCGCGAAGCCGGCGTTCCGGTCGTGACCGGCGACACCAAGGTCGTCGAACGCGGCAAGGCGGACGGGGTGTTCATCACGACGACCGGCGTCGGGGCGCTGCGCGATGGCATCGACTGCTCCGGCGCGAACGCCCGACCCGGCGATGCCGTGTTGCTGAGCGGAGCGATCGGCGAGCACGGGATGGCGATCATGGCCTGCCGCGAACACCTCGCGTTCGACGCGCCGATCGTCTCCGACACCGCCGCCTTGCACGGTCTGATCGACGCGCTGCTGCACGCGGCGCCCGGCATGCACGCGATGCGCGATCCGACCCGCGGCGGCGTCGGCGCCACGTTGAACGAGATCGCGCAGCAATCGGGCGTCGGCATCGAGATCGACGAAGCCGCGATCCCGGTCCGCGCGCCCGTCGAAGCGGCCTGCGAGCTCCTCGGGCTCGATCCGCTGTACGTCGCGAACGAGGGCCGGCTGCTCGCGATCTGCCCGGCCGCCGACGCCGATGCCGCGCTGCGCGCGCTGCGCGGGCACCCGCTCGGCGCCGGCGCGGCGGTGATAGGCCGCGTGATCGAGGATCCGCGCCGCTTCGTGCAGATGCGCACGCGGCTCGGCGGCCGGCGGATCGTCGACTGGCTGCACGGCGATCAACTGCCGCGGATCTGCTGAGGCGCGCGACCCCGGATGAACGGAGCGATCGATCTCGCGATCCGGCTGCGGGATCATCGCGTCGACACGGTTCGTGTCGCGACGCGCCGCCCACGGCTCGCACCGCTGCTCGTCGGACGCCCCGCCGAGGAGGCCGCGCGCCTGATCGAGACCCTGCACGCGATCTGCCGCTGCGCGCAAGGCGTCGCGGCGCGGGCCGCGTTCGCGGCTGCCCGCGGGATCTCGCCCACCGCCGGCGAGCTCGCCGCGCCCGTCGACCCGGCGGTGCGCGCCGAAGCGGCGGCCGAGCTCGTGATCGCCGCGCTCGCCGACGACGTGCCGGCCGAGCTCGCGACGGCACGCCGGGCGGCGCAGGCACCGCCGGTGCTCGCACGCCTGCTCGAGCGAGACCTGCTCGGCGGGCCGATCGATCAGTGGCTCGCGATCGCCGACCCGTTCGAACTCGCACAATGGGCGGCGCACCTCGACTCGCCGCTCGCGCGTGCGTGCCGGCGTCGTCTCGCGCTCTGGGAACCGCCCGCCGCCCCGGTCGCGGCGTTGCCGGCGCTCACGGCGCTCGACACGGTCGCGGCATGGCCGCGGATCGATGCGGCCTTCGCGGCGGAGCCGCGCACCGCAGGGGGCCCGGCGGAAACGGGTCCGGTCGCGCGCCAGGGACGGCGCCCGCTCGTCGCTGCGCTCGCGCAGCGTCCGCTGTTGCAGCGCTGGATCGCGCGCGTCACGGAGCTTGCACTCCACGCGATCGGCGATCCCGGGTTTCGATGCGGTACCGTGTCCGCCCACGCGGCCGCGGGCCGCGGCCGCGCGGTCGTCGAGACCGCGCGCGGCACGCTGATCCACGACGTCGCGCTAGACGGAGAGACGGTCCGCGAGTACTCGATCGTCGCGCCGACCGAGTGGAACTTTCACCCCGACGGATCGATCCCGCACTGGCTGATCGGTGCGGCCGTCGAGTCGACGGATCTCGTCCACGACCACGCGCGCCGCGCGGTCGCCGCGCTCGATCCGTGCGTCGACTGCCGCGTCCGCGTCGACTGACTTGGCCCGCGGGCCGCGTGGGTGCGGTGCGCCGTCAGAGCGTGTCGAACGAATCATCCGACGGCGCGGGCGGCTTCGGCTCGGAGCGATAGCCCGGCACCATCGGAAAGTAGTTCTTCTCGGCCAGCGCTTCGTACAGCGGCCGGGTGAAGAGACCGGAGAAGCGCGAAGCGAGCAGCGCGGTCGCCATCATCGGAATGACCAGGCCGGTGCCATTCGTCATTTCCATCACGATCACGAACGAGGTCAGCGGCGATTGGGTCACCGCCGCGAGGTAGCCCGTCATGCACAGCGCGATCATCGAGGCCATGGGTGCCCAGGCGAACGCGAGGTGCACCCACTGCGCGATGCCCGCGCCGATCGACAGCGACGGCGAGAACAGCCCACCGGGGATGCCCGTGAGGTAGCTCACGACCATCGCGCCCCATTTCGCGAGCGCGTAGCTCTGCGTGATCGGGTTGCGCCCCTCGAGCAACTGTCGCGCCTGGTCGTAGCCGCTGCCCCAGGTCTGCCCGTGGGTGGCGATCCCGAGCCCAGCGACCACGAGGCCCATCAGGAACGCGTAGAGCAGCGGCTTGTGGCCGCGCCACTCGCGCATCGGCTGCGGCATCCACCGTTCCCAGTTCAGCAAGGCCCAGTTGAACGCCGCGCCGAGCAGCCCGCACGCCAGCGCGGCGAGGAGCACCGGCAGGATGAACTCACTGTGAAACGTGTTCGGCACGTTGATCTGGCCGAAATAGAGATAGTTCCCCGCGAGCGCGAGCGAGGTGAGGCCGGAGAAGACCACGGCGGTGATCATCGTGCCGTTGGTCCGGCCCTCGAAGTCGCGCGCCAGCTCCTCGATCGCGAAGATGATGCCGGCGAGCGGCGTGTTGAAGGCGCCGGACAGGCCCGCGGCCGCCCCGGCGAGCAGGAGCTGGCGCTCGAGCCGCGGGCTGCGGCGCGGATAGAAGCGGCGCGTCTCCGCCATGATCGCCGCGCCGATGTGCACCGTCGGGCCCTCACGGCCGATCGTCAAGCCGCCGAGAAAGCCGAGCAAGGACACGCCGAGCTTGCCGACGATCACGCGAATGCCGAACAGGCGCTTCATCAGCGTGTGCTCGCGGTCCGGCGGCGCGTGCAGCGCCGCGATCACCTGCGGGATGCCGCTGCCCTCGCTCCCGGAGAACCACCGGCGCGTCAGGAACACCGAGACCACCGTGAGCGCCGGCGTGATCGCGAGCGCGAGGTACACCCGCCCCTGGATCCAGCCGATGAAGACCTCGTAGAGATCCTCGCTCCAGCGCGCGTACAGAACCGCCACCAGACCGACCAGCAGCGCCGCGGTCCAAGGCAAACCGAACTGCAGAAAGAGGCGTTGCGAGCGGGTGCTGATCAAGCGCAACCAAGCGCGCTCGCGCAGCAGCTTCAGGGTCGTCGACAGTCGAGCGATGATGCCACTCCGTTGCGGGCGGAATTCGCGGGCGCCGGCATCAAGGACGGCGCCAAAAGAACCATTATAACGCCAACCGCCCTCGATGGGGCCCAGGACGCCGGCGAGCTCGGCTGCGGCAATTACGGATTCCCGCCGATCCCGGGTCATTTATTCTCAAGCGAAGGATCGACGCTCATCCGATGAACACCGACCGACGCCGCTCCCTGCGGGTGATGTTCGGCGCACTGGCGCTGGGCAACGCCGCGGCTTGGGGCTGGGCGCTCGTCGCGTTCCGGCACGCACCCTGGCTGCTCGGCACCGCGGTCATCGCGTACGGGCTCGGTTTGCGCCACGCGTTCGACGCGGATCACATCGCCGCGATCGACAACGTCACGCGTCGGTTGGTGCGCGGAACCGAACGTCCGATCGGCGTCGGCTTGTACTTCGCGCTCGGCCATTCGACCGTCGTCGCGCTGGCGACCGCCGCGGTCGCGATCGCCGCGACCACGATCAGCGGACGGTTCGGCGGCCGCGCACGCGATCTCGGCGGCCTCTTCGGCACCGCCGCCTCTGCGCTCTTTCTGTTCGCGATCGCGCTGATGAACCTGGCGATCGGCGTGTCGCTGCTGCGGAACTATCGGCGGGTTCGCGCGGGCGGTGCGTACTGCGAGGACGACGTCGAACGGCTGCTGCGCGGCCGGGGGATCCTGGCGCGCCTGTGGAGCCCGCTGTTCCGGCTGATCCACAGCAGCCGGCAGATGTACCTGATCGGATTGCTGTTCGGGCTCGGCTTCGATACCGCGACCGAAATCGCGCTGCTCGGGATCGCCGCGGCGGCGGCGGCGAAGGGCGTGTCGGGATCGGTCCTGATGGTGTTCCCCGGCCTGTTCGCCGCCGGCATGGCCCTGATGGACACAGCCGACGGCGTGCTGATGGCGAGCGCCTATGGTTGGGCACTCACCGATCCGGTCCGGACCCTGCGCTACAACCTCGCGATCACGCTGCTGTCGGTCGTGATCGCGCTGATGATCGGCGGCATCGAGGTCCTCGGCATGCTCGCGGATCGCGCGCGGGGTCCGGGTGCGTCGTGGCCGATCGTGGGCCAGGTCGAGGCGCACTTCAGCGCGATCGGCGTTGGGCTCGCGCTCGCGCTATTCGCCGTGTGGATCGGCTCGGTGCTCGTCCACCGCGGCAAGGCGAGCGGTGGGCTCGCGCTCGACGCCGACTGACCGCGCGCCGCTACCGCGACGTGCAGTTCGAGACCGCGGTCTTGCCCGCGAATCGGTCCCCGATCCAGTGCAACTGGTCGGGCACCGATTTCACCATCGTGGGATCGTGGTCGAGCCCCGGATACGCCTTGAATTCGACGCGGCTGCCGACCCGGCAGGCGCGCGCCGCGACGCGGCGTTCGCCGGCGATCGGGACCGTGCGATCCGCCTCCCCGGCGAGCACCAGGATCGGCTGGCTCAAGCGCTGGGCGCCCTCTCGCGCCTGGCGCAGGAAGCGGCGCACCCAGGGATTCTTCTGCCAACCCGGCCGCAGCATCGAGTCATGCGGGCCCTTGGAATAGAGAAAATAGCCGATGTACCAGCACCCCTGCGTCGTGGTCGCAGGATATCCGGCGAGCGCCCGCGGCGTGAGGATGTCCGCGGGCTCGAACTGCGGGTAGCGCGCGTGCAGGCCGAACGCGATGTACATCAGATAGAACTGACCGCCCTGACTGTGATCCATGTGCTCGATGAGATCACGCATCGATGCGGAGCCGGACACCGACACGGCCCCGAGATAATGGGGGTCGTCGATCGACGACTCGAGCGCGGCGACCCGCCACGCGGTCGCGCCGCCTTGCGAGTGGCCGTCGACGACCCAGCGCGCGCCGAGGCTCGGCACCGCGCGCTGCGCCGCCGGTACCGAATAGATCACGTCGCGCGCTTGCGCATCGAGATCGAGGTATTGATGGGCGCCCTCGGTGCCGAGGCCGTGATAATCGGTCGCGACGATCGCGTAGCCCGCCCGCAGCATCGCCGACAACCCCTCGTTGCCGTAATACACGTCCTTCATCAAGGAGGGCGCGCAGGCGCGCGCGACACCGCTGGTGCCGTGCGCCCAGGCGATCACGGGCCAACCGCCCGCGGGTGCCTTGCCGGCCGGGAGCAACACGACCCCGGAGGTCACGACGCCGCGGCCGGCGCCGTCCACCGAGTGGTAGAGGATCCTGACCGCCGTCGTGCCCGCCGGCAGCGAGTAGCCGGAGAACGTCTCCTGACGCAGCAGCGCACCGGGCCGTGTGCGGCGCCAGTGCGCTGGCATCGCGTAGAACGACGTCATCGGCAATTCGTCGGCGTGATCCAACTGTTCGGCTTGCTGCATCGTGGTGGGCAGTCCTTGCGCGCCCGCCGCTCCCGCGAGCAGCAGCATCCCGAGGGACGCGACCCAACCATACGACCTGCCTCGCGCTTCGATCCGCATCGATTGACTCCTCCGCCGAACGACCCGACCCTCGACCGCAGCATAACCGAGCGCGGCGCCGAGCGCTGCCGGGAATGAACGCCCGCGCTCAGCGCGGCGGCACGCCCGAACTCAGCGCGGAGGCTCGGTGTCGCTCGGTCGCCCGGGCTCCGTCGCGAGCGGCACCACGTCGTGGAACTTCCGGTAGTCGACCTGCATCACCCCATCCTCGCCCTCTTCGAGGATGTCGATAAACGCGCGGTTCCAGTGGATCGCGGCGCTCGGATACTGCGCACGCCCGATCAGCAGATGCCCGGTCGTCTCGTCGATCCCGCTCAAGCTCAGAATGAAGCTGGCCTGCGACGCGCGCAGCGACTCGGCCGTCGCGCCCCACAACGGGCTCGCCGCGTCGATCACGTGCATGATGTTCCAGCCGAGCACGAACACCGGATGCTGCGCGCGCACCAGCGGCAGATCCAGGATCCGGCGAATGCGGAAACCCTCGACGGTGACCTCGTCGCGCAGCATCCGCAGCTGCGCGGACGCCTCCTGGATCACGTTGTGGCGCGCGTTCGCCGCGCGGAACATCAGCGTCGGCTGGCCATCGATCGGCCGCACCACCGCGTTCCGCGCGAACAAGAACCGCGCGCGCGGCCGCGAGAAGCGCGCGAACATGATCCCGGTGATCAGCGTGAGCGTCGTCAAGGCCGCGAACACCTCGATCGTCGCGACCGTGTGCCCGTACACGCTCGTCGGGTGCATGTCGCCGTAGCCGACCGTCGCGAGCGTTTCGACGCTGAAGAAGAACGCGCCGAGGAACCCCGGCGGACTCAGGTTCGCGATGCAGCCGGGCACGAGATCGTAGAGCCAGCCGAACAGGAGATCGAAGCCGACGAAGAACACGGCCAGCGTCGCGAACAGCCGCGGCCAACTCACCGTCATGAAGTAGTGGTACAGGTCGCCGAAGACTGGCCGCTTCACGCCGAGCGTCGCGAACTCACGGTCGCCGAGCCGGACGCGCTGCGACGCGACCCGGGTGCCGCGCCGAGCCTTGCCGATCAAGGCACGTCGTCGGTCAGTTCGACCCAGATCCCGCGTTCGCAACGCAGATGCGTGCTCCCGCTCGCGACGACCGTACCGTCCGGGTAGCGCACGTCGTTGAAGAAACACCCTTCCGCATCGTCGCCGACCTGCTCGCGCAACCGCTCGAACGATTGCTCCGGATCGCCCAGCACCGGTGAATTCTTGCGCTCCGGGTCGATGGCGTCGACCTGGACCGCTGCCGCCCGGGACCCCGACTGCGAGCACCTCTCGTTGACCATGCTGATCACTCCTGTGAATGCCCTGTGACGCTCGCTCGGCGCATCGTCGATGCTCGCAAGAGTGCCACGGCGGCTCAGGGCATCCCCGCGCCGGCCGGGCGCGTTATGTCAACCGCAGTATCGCATGATGGAGATCCCAGATCGTGGGAAAAGGCCGCCGCAGCAGTTGACTCTGCAACGCGACGCGCTACAGTCGGCACAACCGACGCGAAGAGAGGCACGTCGGCGAGCGATGAGACCACGAGGTAAGGACGCTGTGGGATGAGACCGGAGGAACAGGTCGTACGATCGCTGTTGTGGGTTCACTGTGGCCCACCGAATGCGGATGCACCGCTGCGGGAGGAATGCCGGCGGTTGGTCGGTGTTGCCGAATGCCTGCCGAACCAGGCGCTCCGCAAGCTCCAATGCGAACCCCGGCTCGCCGCGGTGTTCGACTTCGTCGATCCGACCCCCGCCTGCCTACAGTTGATGCAGAGCATCAAGCGCCAGTGCCCCAGCATACCGATCGTGATGCTGACCGAATCGCACAGCGAGGAACTCGCCGTCTGGGCGTTTCGCGCGCGCGTGTGGAACTACCTCGTGAAACCGGTGCCGCTGCGCGAGTTGCGCGCGAACCTCAAGCAACTGATCGCCCTCACGTCGCAGCGCAACGCCAGCGAATCCCGCACCCTCGAACGTCCGGCCAGTCTGATCCCGAGCCGCGTTCCCGAACCCGGCCGGGTCGCGAAGACGCACACGATGCGGCGGGTGATCGACCAATTGCACCGCAAGGCCGGCGCGCGCATCAGCGTCGACGCGATCGCGGCTGAATGCGGGATGGACCGATTCGCATTCAGCCGGCTGTTCCACAAGACCTACGGCTGCAGTTGCCGTGAATACCTGATGAGAATCCGGATCGAGCATGCACGTCAGCTCCTGACGTCGGCGAACGTCACGGTCACCGAGGTGGCTTCGATCGCGGGGTTCGCCGACTCCTCGTATCTCGCACGCATGTTCCGGCGCTACCTCGGCACGAGCCCGACCCAGGTGCGCGGCGAGCGAACCTCGATGGTCGAGGTCGCCGACCTCTGATCCGCGATCGCACTTCGACGCCGACTCGCGGTCAATGCGCCGCCGCAGCCCGCTCTTTCGCCAGGGCGAGATTCGTCTCCGCCTCGCCGTACCAACTCGGCGACGCCCGGACGGCTTTCACGAAGTAGCCCGCCGCCCGCGAATAGTCCTTCAACCGCAGGTACGTGCGGCCGATTTCATTGTAGGCGTGCGCAGCGTCCATCGAATGCAGCAAGCTCGCGAACGCACCGGCCGGGTCGTTTTGCCGCACCTGCAATTCGGCCAGATACCGCCACGCGACCGAATGCGGATCGAGGTGCACCGCGATCCTCAAGTCCTCGTTCGCACCCACCCAGTCGTGCAACAGCAGTTTCGCGAATCCCCGATGCCCCAGGATCATGCCCACGTCGGCGCGCGGACCCGCGAGGGCCGCGGTGAAATACTGAACGGCGCGCGCATAGGCTCGGCGCGCGAGCATCACCTCGCCCATGCCGTCGAGTGCCCGGCTGTTCGTCGGTTCGGTCGCGAGCACCTCGCCGTACAGTTTCGCGGCGTCGTCGATGCGTCGCTCGCGGATGTAGAACCCGGCGAGTTCATCCGCGACCGCGGGATCCTTCGGATCGGCTGCGTACGCCATCTCGAACGCCCGCTGCGCCCGCACCGCGTCGCCGCGTACCGCCTCGATTGCCCCGATCTTCGCGAACGCCGGCGCGGGTGGCGCACCATGCTTGATCGCGAGCACGTAGTAATACACCGCCCAGTTCGAATCGCCGCGCTCCCAAGCAATCTGCGCGCGCCGCTCCGCTTCGGCCGCCGAGATCTTTTCGTCGGGGAGGTTCTTGCCGACGCTCGCGGTCGCGAACGGATCTTGTGTTGCGGCCGCGAGCGCGTGCGGCGGCGACGCGACGCCGAGCGCGAGCGCGAGCGCGAGCGCGATCCCAGCGACCCACCACGCGAAACTAATGGGTCGCCGCCACACGACTGAACGCCTCCACCAACCGGATCACCGCCGGTCCGATCGCCACCAGGAAAAATGAGGGGAACAGGCACAAGACCAACGGAAAGATCAATTTCGTGCCGATCTTGGCCGCGGCCTCCTCGGCGCGTTGCATCCGCCGGTCGCGAAACTCCGCCGAATACACCCGCAAGGTGTCGGCGATCCCGGTCCCGAATCGCAAGGTCTGGATCATCAAGCTGACGAACCCCCGGATGTCCTCGAGCCCGGTGCGGGTCGCGAGCCCCCGCAGCGCCGCCTCCCGCTCGACCCCGGCGCGCATTTGCGCAGTGACCTGCGCGATCTCCTCCGCCAGTTCCGGATGGCTTACCTCGATCTCGTCGGCGACCCGCTGCAGCGCTTGCGCGAGGCCCAAGCCGGATTCGACGCAGACGGTCAGCAGATCGAGCGCATCCGGAAAGCCGTTACGCAGCAATCGATGCCGCGCCGTGACCCGCGCGTCCAGCCAGAGGTTGGGGGCGATCAGGCCGATGAACGCCGCCGCCAGCGCGAGGAAGACGATGGCACCGGTCCGTAGACTCGGCAGCAGAAAGTAGGCACAGGCGATCCAGATGGCCAGCAATCCGACCGACAGCAAGATCTTGACGCCGTAGAAAGCGCGCAGCGCGCTCGGCCCGCGGATCCCCGCATGCTGGAGCCGTTCCTGGGTCGATTCGCGCTCCGCGCCTTGCGGCATCACGAAGCGCTCGACGGGCCGGACCGCTCCCGCGATCCGCTCGCCCAGCCCTCGGTCGTGGGATACTCCACCCGGCGCCCCGATGTCCGCAAGCCGCCGCCGCGCGGGATTGAGGCGCCGGCTCACGACGATCGCGAAGCCCCAGAACAACAGCAACACCGCGAGCGCGACACCGACGGAGACGATCGCCGGAATCGACAAGCCGAGGTGCCACGCGGTCGCCACGCCTACACCTCGATCCGTATGACCCGACTGATCCAGAAGATCCCGATCACGAACAAGCCCAACGCCCCGTAGATCATCAGGTGGCCGACCGGTCTCTTGAGCAGTATCGGCAAGTAATCCGGCGTCACGATGCTCAGCAGCACGATCAGCGCGAGCGGCACCATCGCGAGCACCCAGGCCGACAATCGGCCTTCCGCCGACAACGTTCGGACCTTGCGCTGGAATCGGAATCGCCCGCGCACGACCCCCGCGATCTGATCGAGGATTTCCGCGAGATTGCCGCCGGTCTCGCGCTGCACCAGCACCGAGGTCACGAGCGCCATCACCGTGACGCTCGGCACCCGGCTCAACAGCCCGAGCATTGCGCGCCGGACGTCGTTGCCGTAATTCACGTCGGAAAATACCAGCTCGAATTCCTTCGCAATCGGCGGGTCCATGTCCTCCGCGACGAGCTTGAGCGCGGAATTGAACGGATGGCCGGCGCGCAACGCACGCTTCATCACGTCGATCGCATCGGGCAATTGCTCTTCGATCTTCTCGAACCGCCGTCGCCGCCGCACGACGAGTCGCACGACCGGGAGGCACGCGCCGGCAAGACCGGCCACGAGGGCGATCGGCGCAACGCGCGTCAGGATCCCGACGACGACCGCCGCGCCTCCCCCGATGATCAAGGACCGCATCACGACGCGATACCCGGGCGACGGGATCCCCGCCTGCTCGCTCATCACGGCGAGCTTTTCCATGTACGGCAGTTCCTCGAGTTGCTGCTCGAAGGGCGACAGCGATTGCAGGTATTTCTCCCGGATGATCAGCGCGCTCTGACGTAGCTCGTCCGCACCCATCCGGTCCAAGCGGCGCCGCAGCGCGCGGCGCATCCGTGCGTCCCCGCTCGCCGGCGTCGTCAATCCGAGCGTCAACAAGAACACCGCGCCGAACACGATCCCGCAGAATCCGACGATCACCAGCACGCTCATGTGCATCCCAGTCGTCACCTTCGATGGCTGGGCAGCGCGAACACGCCGATTGGCAGCGCAATGCCCCGGACGTTCACCCGTTGATGAAACGCCGGCACCACACCCGTGGCCTCGAGCTGTCCTTGGACGGTGCCGTCGGCGTCGAGGCCGGTACGCCGGAACGTGAACAGCTCCGACATCGTGATCACGTCACCCTCCATCCCGCTGATCTCCTGAATGCTGGTCACGCGTCGGCGTCCGTCCTCGCTCCGCTGGATCTGCACGACCACGTTGATCGCCGAGGCGATCTGCGCGCGCAATGCGCGGATCGGAAACGCGATGCCCGTCATCGACACCATGGTCTCGATCCGCGACAGGGCGTCGCGCGGGGTATTCGCGTGGACCGTCGTCAGTGATCCATCGTGCCCGGTGTTCATCGCCTGCAGCATGTCGAGCGCCTCGGCGGCGCGAACCTCGCCGATCACGATTCGATCGGGCCGCATCCGCAAGCTGTTGCGCAACAGCTCCCGCTGCGTCACCTCCCCCTTGCCCTCGATGTTCGACGGTCGCGTCTCGAGCCGCACGACGTGCGGCTGCTGCAGCTGAAGCTCCGCCGAGTCCTCGATCGTCACGATGCGCTCGCTCGCGGGGATGAATCCCGACAGCACGTTCAGCAGCGTCGTCTTGCCGGCGCCGGTGCCGCCGGAGATCACGACGTTCAAGCGGCCGAGCACGACCGCGCGCAGCACGTCCGCCACCGGCTGGGTCAAGGTCCCGAACCGCAGGAGGTCGTCGATGCCGTAGCGCTCGACCGAGAAGCGGCGGATCGACAGCGCCGGGCCATCGATCGCGAGCGGCGGGATGATCGCATGGACGCGGGATCCGTCCGCAAGTCGCGCGTCGACCATCGGCGACGATTCGTCGATGCGGCGACCTACCGCCGACACGATCCGGTCGATGATGTTCATCAAGTGCGCGTCGTCGGCGAAGGTGATCGAAGTCGCTTCCAGGCGGCCGCGGCGCTCGACGTACACCGACTTCGCCCCGTTCACCAGGATGTCGGACACAGTCGGGTCGTTCAGCAGCGGTTCCAGCGGCCCGAGACCCAGCAACTCGTCTTCGATCCGGCGTGCAAGGACCTGGCGCTGCGGTAACGACAAGGGCGCCGATTGCTCCGCGAACAGGCGCAGGGTGATCTCGCGAATCTGCGCACGCACCTTCGATTTCTCGAGCGCGGCGAGCGCCGTCAAGTCGATGACCTCGAGGAGCCGGTCGTGGATCCGCTGCTTCCACTCTTGCTCGGCCGGCGTCAAGCTGCGATGGTGATCGAGTTCGGCGCCCGTGGTCGGGTCGGTGTCGAGACCCAAGCGATCCTTCAAGGAAGCTGGCGGGGTGGACATCGTCAGTTTCTCAGGAACGCCGGCAAGACCCGGCGCAGCAAGCTCGGCTTCTCCGGCGCGGCGCCGGTGATCTGCGCGACGACGTCGAGCAGGGATTTCGTGATCGCGGCATTGCGATCCGCGACGTAGAGCGGCACGCCGGAATCGCTGCTCGCGAGGGCCCGCTGGTAGTAGCTCGGCACGGTCGCGAGGCTCTCGACGCCGAGCGCGCGACGGATGTCGTCGAGTTGCAAGATCGAATCCTTCGAGTATCGGTTGACGACCACGCGCAGGCGCGCGGGCGACACCCCGAGTTCATCGCGCAGGATACGCACGAGGCGGGTCGCGTTGCGGACGTGCAGGGTCGACTGTTGCAGGACCAGATGGATCTCCGAAGCGACGCCGAACGCAGTCGCCGTCAGCGCATCGATGCTGTGGGGCGCATCGACGACCACGTCCTGTTGCGTGCGCAGCAGCAAGGACAAGAACGCGGCCAAGCGGTCGGGTGGAACGTCCTTGCTGAGCACCGCATGGGTCGCGGTCGAGCAGAACAAGCGCAGCCCGCTCGAGTGCAACGCGCCAAACCCCTGGAGCGCACTCTCGTCGAGCGATCCCACTTCCTCCAGCGCCTCGATCAAGCCTCGCTCCGCGCTCAAGTTCAGATGGTGCCCGGTCGGCGCGAAGTTCAAGTCCAGGTCCACGAGCACGGCTTTGCGCCCCGCGTGCGCGGTGAGCATGTGCGCGACATTCGCCGCGATGAACGACGAACCGGCGCCGCCAGTTGCCCCGACGAACACGTGTGCCGCTCCCCGGGCGTCATCCGCCTCGGATCGGCGCTCGGCACCGACCTGCTGCACCGCTGCGATCAAGTCGACCGGATTCACCGGTTCGGGCAGGAAGTCGCGCGCGCCGCTGCGAATCGCCAGCCGGGTGATGTCCGCGTGCCCCGCAGGTCCCACGACGATCAGCGCGGGGCGCCGCTCCGCGGGTCGATCTCTCCAGGCGGACAGCGCCTCCGCGTGCCCGGCACCGCAATGCAACACCACGAGGTCCGGCTCCACGTCGACACCGTACAACGGGTCGGCATGGCCGTTGCTGATCACCCGCGCGCGCACCTCGATATCCGGCGTACCCACGAAAAAATCGCGTAGGCGCCGGATCTCGGTCGGATCGCGACCCGCGACCAGGACCCGCGTCAGCACGGTGTCGACACCCCGGTGTTCGAAAGACCGAGACTCTCGGCGGGCAACGTGACCGTGAACGGCGGCGAGGCGATCGACACGTCGACGAACGGGATCGCGAGCGGAAACGAGTAATTCTGGATCGCGACCTGCACGAAACCGACGTTCGAGACCGAGGGCGTCCCCGTGATCGGCGCGCCGGTATCGTCCAGATAACTCAGGTTCACGTTCGCGGTCGTGAAATTCGGCGCGTTCAGGAAATCGACCGCCGCGGTCACGGCCGGATCGTCGATCGGACAGACCACGGCGAGCCGTGCCGCGCGGCGCACGCCCTCGTTCAAACCGGCCAATACGAACATCGCACGGCCGAACTCGATGCACGCGAACAGGATCAAGAACAGCGCCGAGGCGACGATCGCGAACTCGACCGTCGTCGTCCCGCGCATCCGGTCGCGACAGTAGCTCATAACGCCTTCATCGTGGTCGCAATGTTCAACGTCCAAGCGGTCGACAAGCTGCCCCCCATGAAGTCGGGAAGGCTACCGCCGAACAGGCCCTGGTAGGGATAGGTGGCGGCAACGGTCACATTATTGCCGACGGTATCCGCGCTGACCGTGACGTCCGCCACGGAAAGCCCCGGTAGCAACGGCGTCCCCGCGCCCGAGAGATTGCCATAGACCGCGAGGTTCTGCGCCTGGACGACCAATGCGTTCCATGCGGGCCCTTGCACGATCAGCCCCGTCGTCCCCTGGATCGCGGTACCGGCCACGTACCGTGATGCATCGCGCACCGCGTTGCTCAGAATGCTGTACTGGTTCAAGAAGCGGCCAACTTCGACCGTGACGAAGAGCAGCAGGAGGAGCACCGGCACGCCGACCGCGAATTCGACCATCGCGACCCCCCGTTGCCGGCGTCTCCCCGGGAACCGTCGCATCGGACCGCGACGACCGGCGAGCGGGGTCATGAATCCGGGCTCCCGGCGCTCTTGTAGAGTTCGATCACGTGCGGTCCGTAGTTGCCGCCTCCCCCGCTCGGCGTCCCGTGTGCATCACAGCCCTCGAGCACTTGCGCATACAGATTCTGCTGTCCGTTATTCGGCAGCGCTTGCAACAGGAACATGCACGCGAACCCGAGAATCGGCACCTGGGACTGTCCGTTCGCTTGCACCGAGCAATTTCCGATCGGCACCGCGACTTCCCGCCGGCGAAATTCTCCGGTGCCCGTGGGGAGCGGCTGGGTATCGTAGGGCCCCGCATTCTCGAGCGTGTTGTACTGCGCCCAAGTGAACGAAATTGGGTTCGCGCCGGTCGCGCCGGTGATCAAGGTGCCATTTTCGTAGAGCCCGCTCGCGGTCGTCCCGGTGAGCGCGGTCTGATGGGCGGGCGAATTGATCACGTCGGGCGGATACTGCGCGGGCGTCAAGCCGGCCGCGTACTGGTTGAAGCGGGTGTTGACGCCCTGTGCGACCGGTCCCGCCGCGACGCCAGTCTCCGTCTGCAGCGTGTTCCCAATGGTCCCGCAGCCCTGGTACCCGCCAGCGAAATTGTTGCGCACGATGGAACCGCCGGTACCGCCGATCGCCAGCAGGTTGTAATTACCGGGTCCGAGGCTCGTGCTGCTGTTGACGTTACCCGGCACTTGGCTGAGTCCGAGGACCTCGTTCGCGGTATACCCGAACAAGGGACCGGGGGCGGACGGGTTTCCGCACGCCAGGATCGGGACGATATTGCAGACCGTGCTGAGCGGCGCACTCGGGCCGGCGACCGCGGTGCCGGCGACGTTCAGTAGATTGATCCCGAGCACCCGGGAAAAGGTCATCGTCGTCTGGAACCCGGTGACCGCCGCGCGCACGAATTTCGCCGGCGCCGTCCCGGGCGAGAACGGGATCAGCGTCGCCGAGTACTGCGTCGTGACGCCTAAACCGCTGGCGACCGCGCTCTGCAACTCCGGGTAGCTCGCGACGTTCAGCGCGAAGATCGCGTCGGCTGCGGCGGTCGCCGCCGCGGTATTCCCGCCGGTCTGATCGAGCGCCTTCGCGCCCGCCAAGGCCGCCGCGTCGAGTGCACTCTGCAACCGCGCCTTGTTCAGCAACACGTGCGCGGTATCGATCGCGAGGCCCGCGATCGCGAACAGCGCGAGGATCGCGACCGCGATCAGCACCAAGGTCGCACCACGCTGGCGCCTCAGGTAAAGAATCATGGATTGCCCTGTCCGCCAATATCGATCGCCATCGGCTGCCCGATCTTTGCGCGATCGCCCTTGTCCCCACGCATCGATTTCAGCGCTTGTTCGATCACCGCCGGATCTTCGCCCTTGACCGCGACGGCCCCGCGTTTTCTCGCGGCGCCGGGATCCGCAGTCTGCTCGGCGATCATCTGACGCACCGACGTCCCGTAGTCGGACTCGACGGGTGTCGGCGCACAGGCTTCGACGCCCGAACACGCCACCGCGATTGCACAACCCAGCATCAGCCATTTCATGGGGTCGATCTCCTTAGACGGCGTTCATCGAGGACGAGGATCCGTCGGTGCGGAACTCGGCGCCGCCGTCGCCGGCACCGTCACCTCGGGACTCTCGAGCAGGCCGCGCAGATAGAAATCCGCATCGCTCGGGTCCTTGTACGCGTCCGTCGGCAAGCGCGGCGTGCCGTCCGGCAACGGCTTCGCGAGCCGCGGCGTCACGAGGATCACGAGCTCGGTCTCCCCGTTCTGGAAGTCTTGGCTACGGAACAATGCCCCGAGCACCGGGATGTCGCCGAGCCCAGGGAATTTGGTCACCAGCGTGCGGGTGTTCTCGCTGAGGAGACCCGCGAGGCCGATGGTCTGGCCGTCCCCGAGTTCGACCACGCCGGACGCGCTGCGCTCGGACAAGGAGGGAATCACGAACGAACTCGCGGTGCCCGACAGCGACAGTTGCACCGTATTGCCGGACTCCAGCTGGCTCACGCTCACGTTCATCTTCAGGTTGATGTGACCGCTGTTCAACACGACCGGGAGACACTTGAGCACGATGCCGAACTTCTTGAACTGGATCGTGACCGTGTTGCCGAAGCCCTGAGGCACCGGGATCGGGAACTCACCGCCCGAGACGAAATCGGCCTCCTGGCCACTCAAGGTCGTCAGGGTCGGTTCGGCGAGGATGCGCGCGAGGCCGTTCTCCTTCGCGGCGTCGAGCGCGAGATTGAACAGGAAATTCGTACTGAGGAAGCTCGCGAACAAGCCCTGGCTCTGGATCACCGGCGTATTCGGCGTGAACTGGCCGATCGCGGGACCATACAAACCACCAGAAGCGGTCGCCATATGCTCCAAGCCATTCGGATCGAGGTACGGCGGAAACGCCGCACCGCCGTTCACGCCGCCGATGTGCCAGTTGCCGAGGCCTTGGGCGATCGAGTTGAACTGGGCATCGAGCCGTCGCACTTCGGTGCGCGCAATCTCCGCAACCGTGACCTGGAGCATCACTTGCTGCACGCCGTCGACTTGGAGCAGGTTGATGACCTCGCCGACCCCGCGGTGTCCTGAGGGTTGCCGCTCACCCGACCCAGATGACGGGGCGGTCTCCTGCCCGTTCTGTTGCGGTGCCGCCGCGAGGAACGTCGAGGCGATGCGGACGGCGGCGTCCATCGCGACCGCGCTGCTCACGTGCCCCGAGAGGACGATCGACCGCTGCGCGCTGCGCACCTCGATCGATTCCCCGGGCAGCAATTCCGCGAGCTTGCGCTTCAAGCCGTTCAAGTCGAACTGCACCTCGACGTTCACGCCGCCGATCAACCGATTGCGTCGGTCCCAGAGCAGCACGTTCGTCGAACCGATGTCCTTGCCAAGCACGTAGATCTGGGTCGGCGAGATCACGACGATGTCGGCGATCCGCGGATTCGCGACCGACACCCGATTCGCCGGGGCGATCAGCGTGATCAGCCGGGAGTGGTACAGGGGCACCGAGAGATCGAGGCGCATGCCTTCGGCGAGCAATGGCGCCGGCACGAGCGCCCGTCCGATCGGCGCGCCGGGGACGCTCGCCGGATTCGATCGCGCGCTGCGACTCGCGGTCGGCGCGCCGAGCGCAACCCCCACGGCCCCGATCGTGATCGCGAGCGTCAGGACCACCGCGACCGAAGTGCGTCGACCGAAAGACCTGGTGAAGTTCTGCATGGTTCCTCGCTCGTCGTCGCTCTCGATTGGGTATCCCGCGCGCTCGCCGTCCCTGTCGCTCATGATCGCCCGGTCACTCGTGGCGCGCGACCCGTGCGACCTCGGTGCCGCGAATCACGGTCACCGGCCGCAGCGGCGGCGGCGCGTGCCGCAGGGGGTGGCCGGTCGGCGCTCGCACCGGTCCTGCCAAGTCGACCGAGTCGCCGTGATCCGACGGATTGCGCAAGGTCAACTGGATCGATCCCGCCGCCTGGCCCTTCAGCAGTGTCTCGGCCTGCTTCGGGGTGACCTCGAGGGTCACTGCGCGGACCATGACCGGTTCGTCCGATTTGGTCGCGGTGGTCTGGTCGACCGCGAGCACCTTGATGTCGCTCAAGATCGTTCGGGAGGTCGCGATGCCCGTCCCTATGCGGCTAATCGTCGAGACGACGTCCACCCGGCTCCCCGGCAACAGGAAACCCGCGACGCCGATCACGTCGTTGACGCGCACCGTGATCGCGCGCATGTTCTTTTTCACCGACGCGGCGAGCGAGGTTTCCCCCGGATCGCCGAACATCGAGGCCAGCAGCAATTGCCCCGCTTGGACGTTGGTGGTGGTCACCTTGCCGAGGATCTGCTTCACGTCGTGAAAGCTGCCCGCGGGGGCTTGGGTCTTCAGCATTTGCACGATCGCGACGTGGCGGTTCGCGATCGTCGTGCCGATCGGCAAGCTCATCGCCGCGGACAGCACCGGCACCATCGCCGGCGCTTGGGCGGTGTTCGGGATCGAGCGTGCCACGATCCAGCGATTCGCGATCCAGGCTGCGGCGGCCGCCAGCAACAAGGAACTCGCGATCAGAACCGGTCCTCTCCCGCGTGCCATGCGTCACCTCGTCGCGTTCGCCGGGGCGGTGTCATCCTCCGCCACGAAGTAATTCGTCCACGCCCACCGCAAATCCTCGATATCGAACGCAGCGGGACGTTCGTCGTAAGTCGCCTTGTCCAGGGCCATGCGTATCAGGTCGCGCGGATGGCATGCGAGCGTCGGTCGATCGGATTGCGGATACAGGTGATGCAATGCGTAGTCCAGCACCCGCCGGTCGAAGCCGACGTTCATCGCCGCGCAGGCACGCTCCCAGATCTGCGCATAGAGCGGCACCGGCATCGGACCGAGCTTGATCTTGTAGCCGAGCCGCCGCAGGATCGCGTCGTCCGCGAGATCCGCGGGCTCCAAGTTCGTCGAGAACACCACGATCGGATCGCAGGAAATCTCGAAGACGGTGTCGGAGCCGGCCGCGAGGTGGTCGACCTGGTGCTCGAGCAGCACGATCCAGCGATCGAAAATCCGCTGCACGAGGAACGCCTGGCGACCGAGATCGTCGATCACGAACACGCCGCCGTTCGCCTTCATTTGCAAGGGCGCGTGGTATTCCGCCGTCGAGGGATCGTAGCGAACGTCGAGCATCTCGAGCGTGAGTTCGCCGCCGATGATCACCAGCGGTCGCTTGCAGAGCGCGAAGCGGGCATCGAACCCCTGCGCGATCAGCACCCGGTGACCGCCCTGGCCGTCCAGGCGGTCGACGGGTTCGTGAACGGTACGGTCGAAGACCCGGACGATCTTGTCGTTCACCGCGATCGCATGGGGAATCAACACCTCGCCGGACAGCGTCTCGATCAACCGCGTCGCAATGTACGTCTTGCCGGTGCCGGCCGGTCCGTAGAGGAAGATCGCTTTGCCCGAGGTCATCGCGACACCGAGGCGATCCCGTAACTCCGGGCTCATCACGACGTCGTCGAAACATTGCGCGACGCGCTCGCGCGACACGCTGCGCCGCGGGACCGCCTGCGCGCGCGTGACCCGCTCATAGGTCGACAGCGGTACCGGCGCAGGGCCGACGTAACCGCATTTCGCGAGCGCCTCGCGCGCGGCTTGCCGGCCGCGGTCGGTCAGCGCGAAGCGGACGTCACCGTCGCCAACACCGCGCGACTGCAATTGGACCAGGGCTTCGCGACGCAGGAACTGGACGACCGGCTCCAGCACGCCCCCGAGCACGCCGAGCCGGTCCGCGAGCGGCGCCATCGCCAACGCACCCGCCGACCACAGATGCTTCAGCACCAGCGACGTCAGCATCTCGACCGACAACCCACTCGCCTCGACCGTCGCCGGCCGAGGCGCGAGCATGGACAACCGCTGCAGTGCGGAAGACGGTGGATCGGTC
>JAJYFF010000087.1 GCA_021785405.1 Pseudomonadota bacterium
CCGCCGCCGGTGGCCGGCCCGCACGGCGTCGTCCCGCGCCAGACCGCGCCCGGTGATCGCGCTCCTGCAACGCGTCAGCGAGGCCTCGGTCGCGATCGCCGGCGAGCGCTGCGCGGCGATCGGCCGCGGCCTGCTCGCGCTGATCGGCGTTCGACCGGCCGACACCCCCGAGGCGGTCGAGCGGCTGCTCGATCGCATGCTGCATTACCGCATCTTCGCTGACGACCAGGGCCGGATGAACCGCAACGTGATCGAGGTCCAAGGCGGCGTGCTGCTCGTCCCCCAGTTCACGCTCGCGGCCGATACCCACAAGGGCTTGCGCCCGGGCTTCTCCCGCGCCGCACCCCCGGCACAGGCGAGTGCGCTGTTCGAGGCCTTGGTCGAGCGGGCGCGGCAACGGCATGCGCCGGTCGGCAGCGGCATATTCGGCGCGGACATGCAGGTCAGCCTGACGAACGACGGACCGGTCACGATCTGGCTCGAATCCTGAGCGGCGGGCCCGATGGTCGATTCGGGCCAGCGCGGGACCTTTCGCGTATCATTGAGGGTCCAAGACGGCAGACGTGGATTCGGAGAATGGAAATGATCGATTCAAAGATGCTGCTGGTGATCCTCGCGATCGTGCTCGTGGTGTTCGGCACCAAGCGGCTGCGCACGATCGGCTCGGATCTCGGCGCCGCCGTGAAGGGCTTCAAGGACGCGATGAACGAGGGCGAGACCCAGGAGCAGGTCAAGCAGATCAAGCAGGACGCGGACGCGAGCTTCGACGCGACCGCGAAGCGCGAAGGCGAGACCAAGGTGCCGCCGAACACGAACGCGTGAAGCGGCGATGCTGGATTTCGGTTTCTCGGAGATCTTGCTGACGTCGGTGATCGCGCTGGTCGTGCTGGGACCGGAGCGGCTGCCGAAGGTCGCCCGTCAGATCGGCAACTGGGTCGGCCGCGCGCGCATACTCAGCCGCCAGCTGAGCGAGCAGCTCGAGCGGGAAGTGAGCGCCGAGGAACTGCTGCGGCAGCGATCGCGCCCGACGGCGCCGGCGGCGAACGCGCAGCCCGGGCCGGCGACTCGGGCCGACTCGTCCGCGGCGGCGGCACCCGCCGACCCCGCCGCGCCGGCGGCACCCGCCGACCCCGCCGCGCCGGCGGCCGAGACCCCGCCGTCGATCCTCCCGCCCAATGGCTGAACCGGACGGCACGAGCGAGGATCTCGCCGAGGGAACGCTGATCTCGCACCTGCTGGAGCTGCGCGACCGGCTGCTGAAAGCGATGATGGCGATCGGGATCTGCTTCATCCCGACCGCGACCTACATGAACCAGCTGTTCACCTGGGTCGCGAAGCCGCTGATTCACCGGCTGCCGGCCGGCTCGACCCTGATCGCGACCAGCGTGGTCGCCCCGTTCATGGTGCCGTTCAAGCTCGCGCTCGTCGCGGCGATCGCCCTCGCGATGCCGTTCGTGCTCTATCAGGCCTGGGCGTTCATCGCGCCGGGCCTGTACCGCCACGAGAAGAAGCTCGCGGTGCCGCTGCTGGTCTCGAGCGTGCTGCTGTTCTACCTCGGGGCGGCGTTCGCGTACTTCTTCGTGTTCCCGGTGATGCTCGGTTTCTTCGTCGCGACCACGCCGAAGGGCGTGATGATGATGACGGACATGGGGAATTACCTCGACTTCGTGATGGTGCTGCTGCTCGCGTTCGGCGCCGCGTTCGAGGTCCCGATCGCGACCGTGCTGCTCGTCTGGGCGGGCATCGTGAAGATCACCACCCTGACGAAGAACCGCGGCTTCGTGCTGCTCGGCGCTTTCATCGTCGCCGCGTTCCTGACCCCGCCGGACGCGGTCTCGCAGAGCTTCATGGCGGTGCCGATGTACGTGCTCTACGAGGTCGGGATCGTGATGTCGAAGGTGCTGCTGAAGGACAAGATCGCCGCGCGCGCGAAGGAAGAGTCCGACCGCGGCGCCCCGGTCTAGGCCGCCCGCGTCCGCCGGCATGCAGGTCGACCCCCGCCGTACGGCGAAGCTGGCGCTGGCCCTCGCCACCGTCTACCTGGTCTGGGGCTCGAGCTTCCTGTTCACGAAGATCGGCGTCAGCCACCTGCCGCCCGCGCTGTTCGCCGGCGTGCGTTTCACGACCGCGGGGCTCGTGCTCACGCTGGTCGCGCGCCGCTGGCTGCGCGAGCCGTGGCCGGGCGTGGCCCGGGATTACCGTCTCGTCGCCGTGTGCGGGGTGTTGATGGTGTTCGGCAGCAACGGTCTCAGCATCTGGGCGATGCGCTACCTGCCGTCGCACGAGGTCGCGCTGCTGAACGGCACCTCGGCGCTATGGATCGCGACGATCGGGACCTTCGGCCGGCGGGGCCATCCGCTGACGGTGCCGACGATCGTGAGCCTCGCGCTCGGTTTCACGGGGACCGCCTTGATGCTCGTGCCGGGGGCGACGCCGCACCCCGAGGTGCTGAGCGCGAAGCTCGCCGTGGTCACCGGCTGCCTCGCGTGGTCGCTCGGCACCGTGTACTACCGCAACTCGGGCACGCGCATGGCGCCCTTGATGTTCGTCGGCCTGCAACTGATCGCCGGTGGCGTGCTATTGCTCGCGACCGGCTTCGCGACCGGCGAGGCCGCGCGATGGACGCTCGATGTGCCCGGCGCCGTGTCCCTCGGGTACCTGACGTTCGTGAGCTCGTGCTTCGCGTATTCCGCCTACGGTTGGCTCGCGGTCAACACCACGCCGGCGGTGATCGGCACCTACAGCTACGTGAATCCGACGATCGCGACCTTCCTCGGCTGGTGGTTCCTGCACGAGACCTTGACCCGGCGGCAGATCGCCGGGATGGCGACCGTCGTCGTCGGTTTGCTGCTGTTGACGCGCAGCGGGTCGGGTGGGCTCGCGCGACGCCCCACAACCGGACCGCCCGCGCGCTGAGCGCCGCGCGGGACCCTCAATCGCGCCGGACGATGATCTGGATCCGGCCGCGCGGCCCGATGAACCAGGAGCCGATGATGCTCACGACGCTGACGATCAGCGCGCTCCAGAACGCCGCGGAGAAGCTGGCGACGTGCATCCCGGGCAGCATCCAGGCGACCAGCGCGACCATCCCCGCGTTGATCACCAGCAGGAACAGCCCGAGCGAGAACACCGTCATCGGCAAGGTCAACAGGATCGCGACCGGGCGGACCACCGCGTTGACGATACCGAGCAGCAACCCCGCGAGCACCAGCGTCGCCGGGCCATCGATCGTGATGCCCGGGACCCACGCGGTCGCGAGCCAAAGACCCAGCGCGGCGATCGCGGCGCGAATCAAGAAGCCCAACATGCCTAGCCTTCCTCCGTCACCGGGATCTGCGGGCGGACGGCCAGGATATCAAGCGTGCCTGGCGACGCGCGATCGGATCGATCAATAGTCGAGGCCGGGCAGCGGCGGCTCGGCCGGCGGTCGCGGCAGGGGCCGCAGGCGCGGCGGCTTCTCGAGCGCGACTTTCAGCCGCGCGAGTCCGCGCTCCCAGCCGAGCCGGGTCCGCTTGTAGAACGCGTCCCAGGCGGCCGCTTCGGAGATCCCGGACCCGAGCAAGCGCAAGGACGTGCGCCCGGGCCCCTGGCGCGGATCGAGCAGGAAATCGTCGACGATCGCGCTCGCACTCGGCGGCATCCCGGGCTCGGGGAAGTAGATCAGGCGCAGCCGGCGGTTCGGCTCGAACACGTCGATGCGCGCCTCCCGGCTGCGATCGCGTTCGCCGACGCGGTACTGGCCGCCGGCGCGCGCGTCGATCCAGGCGTCCGCGCCCAACCAGATCCGCACCAGCGCCGGCTCGGTCAATGCGCGCCACACGCGGGCCAGCGGCGCCTCGATTTCGGCCAGACACGCATAGCCGCGTGTCCCGGTGCGGGCAGTCTTCACGCCAAGGTCTCGTCACGTTCGGGGCTGATAGAATCCCGCATCCGCGGAGGAACATCCATGCCGTACGTCGATATCGTGACCGCTCTCGCAGTTCTGCAGTACCTGCTGTTCGGGTTCAAGGTCGGCGCCGCCCGCGAGCGCTATGGCGTACGGGCACCGGCGGTGACCGGCCACGAGGTCTTCGAGCGGCGCTTCCGCGTCCAGCAGAACACGCTCGAGCAACTGATCGCGCTGCTGCCGGGACTGTACCTGTTCAGCCGCTACCTGGATCCGCGCTGGGGCGCGGCGATCGGGGTCGTGTACCTGCTCGGTCGCGAACTGTATTCGGCCGCCTACGTCCGCGACCCGGCGAAGCGCGGCCCGGGTTTCGGCCTGTCGTTCGTGGCGGTCACGGTGCTCGTGCTCGGCGGCCTGTACGGGGCTGTGCACGCGCTGTTCTGACGACGCACCACTGCGTTCGCGCGGGCGGACGTGTATAGTGCCCATCGCTGGGGTGGTCCCGATGCTGGGGCCTGAGATGCCGAGCGGACGCGATCCTGCGCCTCGCGGCGAACCCATAGAACCTGATCCGGTTAATGCCGGCGGAGGGAGCGATGTCACGAGTGCCAGCGGCCCGGCGGGCCATATTCCTCATGTTCTACGCGTCGACCGTGCTGCTGCTGAGCGCGCGAGCCCGGGCGAAGCCGTCGGCCGCCGACGCCGATACGCTGCAGAAGATCGTCGTGACCGCGACGCTACGCGCGATGCCGGACATCGAGCTCGCCGGCAGCGCGACCGTGCTCGGCGCGCACACCTTGCGCGCGGCCGGCGAACAGCATTTCGAGGACGTGCTGCCGCTGGTGCCGAACCTCAACTGGTCCGGCGACACGTCGCGGCCGCGTTACTTCCAGATTCGGGGCATCGGCGAGCTGGAGCAGTACCAGGGCGCACCGAATCCCTCCGTCGGGTTCATCATCGACGACGTCGATTTCAGCGGACTCGGTTCCGCCGCGACGCTGTTCGACATCGCGCGGATCCAGGTGCTGCGCGGCCCGCAGGCGACGATCGACGGGGCGAACGCGCTCGCCGGACTGATCGTCGTCCAGAGCGAAGCGCCTGCCGAACAATTCGGCGGACGGGTCGAACTCGGTGCGGGCGACTACGGGACGCGCTCCTATGGCGCGGTGGTCACCGGACCCGTCCCGTCGCTCGACTCGGCGTTTCGCATCGCCGCGCAGCGCTACGTCAGCAACGGCTTCTACACCAACGCCTACCTGCATCGAAACAACACCAACAACCGCGACGAGACGACGGTGCGCGGCCGCTGGCGCTACCAGCCGGACAAGAACCTGCGGGTCGACCTGACGGTGCTGCACGTCGCGATCAACAACGGCTACGATGCCTGGGCGATCGACAATTCGCGCACGACCCAGTCCGATCAGCCGGGCGAGGACGTGCAGCACTCGACCGGGATATCCCTGCATTCGGTCTATCGAGGATGGCACGCGGCGACGCTGACCGGGATCGCGACCTATGCGCGCTCGCTGATCGGCTATGGCTACGACGGCGACTGGGGGAACGAGCAGCTCTGGGCGCCCTACACCTATCAATACAGTGAATTCCAGGCGCGGCAACGCTCGACGCGCAGCCTCGAGCTGCGGCTCGCGTCACGGGCGCGGCCCGGAATCGGCTGGCTCGTCGGCGTGTACGGGTTCGAGATGCGCGAAGGCCTGAGCGACACGAATCTCGGCGTGTACGTCGATCCGATCCAACAGTACGCGTCGACGACCGATTCGGTCCTCACGAGCCGCTACCGTGCACGCAACGTCGCGCTGTACGGCGAGCTCGACGGCGAACTCGGCCCGCGCACGCGTTGGTCGATCGGCGTGCGCGGCGAGCGGCACACGACGCGCTACCACGATCTGACGGTCAATCCCGGCGCGCCGTCGACGAGCAACGCGTTCTCGCCGTCCTACGCGCTGTGGGGCGGACACGTCTCGCTCGACTATGCGCTGCGGCCCGACGAGCACCTGTATGCGCTGATCTCGCGGGGCTACAAGGCGGGTGGCTTCAACTTGAGCCAGGGCTTGCCGGCCGACGAGCGTCTGTTCGGCTCCGAGTCGCTCATCGACTACGAGATCGGCCACAAGCTGCTCGCGGACCACGGCCGCGTGCAGTCCGACACGTCGCTCTTCTACATGCGCCGGCAATCGCCGCAATTGAAGACGGGCACGCAGCTCGTCGCCGACGATCCGAACACGTTCGTGTTCTACACCGGGAACGCGAGTTCGGGCTATTCCTACGGGGTCGAGAGCAGCCTGCGCTGGCGCGCGACGCGGACCGTGACCTTCGGCGCCGCGGGCGGCTGGCTGCAGACGCTGTACCGCGGGTTCGTCCAGAACGGCGTGCTGCTGCCCGACCGACCCCTGCCGCACGCGCCCGACTGGCAGGGCGCGGTCAACGCCGAATGGCAAGACCCTCGCGGCCCGTACGCGCGCATCGACGTGACCGGCATGGGCGGGTTCTACTACGATCTGCCGCCGAATCCGACCCGATCGCACCCTTACGGGCTCGCGAACGTGAAGGTCGGCTGGAAGGGCGCGCGCTACGACGTCGACCTGTGGGTGCGCAACGTGTTGAACAAGGACTACACGGTCCGTGGATTCTATTTCGGCGACGTGCCACCGAACTTCCCGAACGCGCTGTACACCCAGCTCGGCGACCCGCGGACCTGGGGCGCGGACCTCACGATGCGCTTCTAGCCTGAAGTTCCTTCCGGCGAAGCGCGATAAATTCCATGTGTGACAGATACATGCATGGATTTGCGATGTTCTGGTTCTGACTACACGGCGATCTGATCGATCAACTCGAAGGCGCGGCGCTGCAAGGCGGTCGGCGTGGTGAGAAGTTCGAAGGTCGCCGGATGTTCGAGGGCGCCGGGCGTTCTGCAGGTATTGCGCACGCGGGTGGCGAGTTCGGCGATGAGGGTACGCAGACTGTGCGCCGGCGTGCCGTCTTCGGTCGAGTGGGTGTGGATTTTCTCGAGCGCGGCCGCTGAGCGCTTGGCCGGCGCGACCGGGTCGCGCGTGGTCTTGGCGGCTTGATCCTCGTCGGCGAAGAGCAGCGGCCGCCACGCCTCGATCAGATGCCACTCGACGTAGTAGGCGAGCATGCACAGGAAGATGTGCGCACGGACGCGGCTCTCGAGCCGGTGATGGATCGGTCGGATCTTCAAGTCCACGGTTTTCAACGATCGGAACGCAC